>NZ_JARGEE010000341.1:0-10055 GCF_033794485.1 Streptomyces sp. MB09-02B | reverse complement strand
ACCCCCGCCACGGACCACCCGTCGGAGTCCGTGGCGGGGGTGGACGGGGCCGGGGTCGCCGCCTTGGAAGCCTCCTGCGGTACGGCGGTCGGGCTCGTGTCGTCGGCGAGCGCGGGCAGCGCGGTCGCCAGCACGGCGGTGAAGGCGAGTGCCGCGGCACTGAGGAAGGTTCGGCGCATGGGTCGCTCTCTCTGGTCGGGTCTCTGTCGAACGGCTCCGTGGGCCGCCGCCCGGCCGGTTGCCCGGTCTGGGGCGGCGTCACGTACCGAGCGGAGAGACGAGACAGCGGCGGAACGCGTTGTAAAGAGATGGCAAAGTCACGTGTGGCGACTCGTGCACGTCCCCATCCGGAGGGGGAGCGGCGTCCACCGAGGCGGTGCGGCCGGCCCGCGAACTGCGCCCGGACCTAGGGCTCTTCTGATGGATCTCCGCGGCGTCACGACGCCCGGCACGCACGCTCGCCGCACGGCGTGAAGGGCCAGGTGGCTCCGCCACAAGACCCTGCACGCCGCACGCCGAGCGTGCGCTCCCCCACTCTCGGCTCCGCTCGAGCGGGAGGGACCCCCACGACGCCGCTCCTTCCTCCACGGAGATCCATCAGAAGAGCCCTAGCGGTGTTCGACCGGGTCCGCCTCGCGCGCCGGCACCCGCTCAGTACACGTCGCGTACGTACCGCTTCTCCGTGGCCAGTTGCTTCACGTACGCGGCCGCCTCGTCCTCGGTCAGTCCGCCGTGCGTGATCGCGATGTCCCGCAGGGCCCGGTCGACGTCCTTCGCCATCCGGGAGGCGTCACCGCACACGTAGAAGCGGGCGCCGTCCTGGAGCCAGTGCCACAGCTCCGGCCCGTGCTCGCGCATCCGGTCCTGGACGTAGACCTTGGCACGCTGGTCACGGGAGAAGGCGGTGTCCAACCTGCTGAGCACGCCCGAGTCCTGAAGGTCCGTCAGCTCGTCCTGGTAGTAGTAGTCCGTCGCCCGGTGCTGCTCCCCGAAGAACAGCCAGTTGGGTGCCCGGTGGCCGAGGGCCCGCCGTTCCTGGAGGAAGCCGAGGAAGGGCGCGACGCCGGTGCCGGGACCGACCATGATCATGGGGGTCACGGGGTCGGCGGGCGGCCGGAAGTGCGGCGAGCGCTGGACGAAGACCGGCACCTCCAGGTCCGCCTCGCCGTCCGCGAGGAAGGGGGAGCAGACCCCGCCGCGCGGACGCCCGCGCAGGTTCTCGTACCGCACGACCGACACCGTGAGCGAGATGTGGTGCGGGTCGACGAGCGGGCTCGACGAGATCGAGTACAGGCGGGGCTGCAGCTTCCTGAAGACGCCGGCCCATTCCTGGGCCGAGGCCCGGACGGCGAACTCCGCGACCACGTCGACGGCTTGCCGCCCCCAGGACCACTGGGCCAGCCCGTCCTTGTTGTCCGGACGCATGAGCTTCTTCAACTCCCGGTTGTCCCGCGTCCGTTCGGCGACGAAGCGGAGCAGGTCCGAGGTGATCCGGGTGATGTCGAGATGCCGGTGCAGCGCCTCGGCGAAGGGCACCTCGCCCACCCCGTCGACGGTCACGGGAGTCGAGCCGTCCAGGCCGGTCACCGCCAGCCATTCGGCGACCAGGCCGAGGGAGTTGACCGGCCGCACACCGAGGGCGTCGCCCGCCTCGTACGACAGTCCCGTCCCGCTGGTGTCGAAGGTGAACCGGCGCACCTCCTTGCCCGCTCCGGGCAGACTCAGCAGCCGGTTGCCGACCAGCCGGGCGGCGGCGGGCACGGGGCGCGCGGAGCGGGGGGCGGCGGGCGGTGACGAGGGCGCGATGACCCGGGGAGCGGCGATGGTCGCGGAGCCCTGCGGTGTTGTTCCCGCAGCTGTGGGCAGGCCGCCATCAGCGCCCTCGCTCCCGTCCGTCCCCCTGCCGAGCGCGGTGATGACCTGGCCCAGCCAGGCGTCCGCCGACGGTTCGTAGTCCGGCTCGCAGTCCGTGCGCGGGGCGAGCCGCACCCCGCCCAACTCGTCGAGCCGGGCGTCCAGTCGGCGGCCGTGCCCGCAGAAGTCGTCGTACGAGGAGTCCCCGAAGGCCAGCACGGCGTAACGCACGCCGTCCAGGCGGGGGGCCTCCTGCCGGGACAGCGCGTCCCAGAACCCGGAGCCGTTGTCGGGAGCGTCGCCGTCCCCGAAGGTACTGGTGATCAGCAACAGGTCGGCGTCGAGCGGCAATCGGTCCGGCGCCGCCTCGTCCATCCCGACGAGCGTCGCCCGGTGCCCCGCCGCCCCCAGATGTTCGGCGGCCGCCGTCGCGAACTCCTCGGCCGTCCCTGTCTGCGAGGCCCACAGCACGACGACCTCGCGTCCGGCGGGTTCGACCGAGGCGGGTGCCGCGCTCGGCGCCGCCGTCCGCGAGTACATCCCGGCGAGCACGCCGTTCACCCACACCGCGTGCTCGGGCGCGAACGGCGCGTCCGCCGGCAGCACGGGCACCCCCTGCACCCCGGACCCCAGCCCGGCGAGGAACCCGGTGAGGTACTGCCGCTCCTGGGCGGAGAGGACGGGCGGCGGCGAGGGTTCGAGACCGAACGGGTTGGCGGCCGGGGCGACGGCGGACGGCACGGTCACCGCCGCCGGTACGGGGGTGGCCTCCGGTACCGGGACCGACGTCGGGGTGGGCACCGGCACGGACGCCCCCGTGGGTTCGATGCCGGCCGGCGCCGGAACCCTCGCCGGTGCCGCCACCTTCGCCAGGGACACCGCGCACACCTTCAACTCGGGCTGGAACGACAGCGGGTCCACCGCGTCGCTCGTCACCGCGTTGATGCTCAGGTACTCCCCGAAGAGGTCGTTCCAGTGGAAGGGCGCGAACACGCACCCGGGCATCACACGGTCGGAGACCACCGCCGGAAGGACGGCCCGCCCCCGCCGCGAGGCGACCTCCACCGAGTCCCCGTCCTGGACGCCCAGTCCACGCGCGTCCCGAGGGTGCACCTCCACGAACGGCCCGGGGTTCAGCTTGTTGAGCTTGGCGACCCTGCCGGTCTTCGTCAGGGTGTGCCACTGGTGCTGCAGCCGCCCGGTGTTGAGCACGAACGGATAGTCGTCGTCCGGCATCTCGGCGGGCGGCAGGTGCGGGCGTGCGTGGAACACGGCCCGGCCACTGGCCGTGGGGAAGAGCAACCCCCGCCCCGTCGCGCCCTCGCCGCCCGCCGCGCCGTCATCGTTCGCGTCCCCGGCACCGTTCGCGACCCCGTTCGCCACCACGTAGCGGATCGGATTGCGCGCCGGCCCGTCCTCCGAAGCCGCGGGCCACTGCACGGACCCCGACCGCAGCCGGTCGTACGTCACACCGCGCAGATCCCACCCGGTCTTCGGGTTCCACGCCTGCTTGATCTCCTCGAAGACCTGCTCGGCGCTGTCGTACGCGAAGCCCTTCTCGAAGCCCATCTCACGGGCGACGGCCGCGATGATCCGCCAGTCGGCCATCGCCTCGCCGGGCGGGTCGGCGGCGGGCGCGGCCAGCGTGAGGTTGCGCTCGCTGTTGACGAGGACGCCCTCGGACTCGGTCCACAGCGCACCGGGCAGCACTACATCGGCGTACGCGTTGGTCTCGGTGTCCGCGAAGACGTCCTGGGTGACGACGAACTCCGCGGCCTCCAGCCCCTCGATCACGGTCCTGCGGTTGGCGACCGAGGCGACCGGGTTGGTGCAGATGATCCAGCAGGCCTTGATCTCCCCGTCGGCCATCTTCTGGAACATCTCGACCGTGCCCTTGCCGACACCGTCCGCGCGCAGGGAGTCCGGCTCCAGTCCCCACAAATCCTCGACGAAGGCCCGCTCCTCGGCCACGAGCACGGACCGCTGACCGGGCAGGCCCGGCCCCATGTAGCCCATCTCGCGGCCGCCCATCGCGTTGGGCTGGCCGGTGAGCGAGAACGGCCCGCTGCCGGGGCGGCAGATCGCGCCGGTCGCCAGATGCAGATTGACGAGCGCGTTGGTGTTCCAGGTGCCGTGCGTGGACTGGTTGAGCCCCATCGTCCAGCAGCTCGTCCACTCGGCGGCCTCGCCGATCAGCCGCGCGGCCGCGCGGATGTCGTCCGCCGGGATGCCGGTGATCTCGGCGACGGCGTCCGGCGCGTAGTCGGCGAGGAAGTCGGGCATCGCCTCCCAGCCCTCGGTGTGGGCGGCGATGAAGTCCGGGTCGGTGTGCCCGTTCGCGTGCAGCAGGTGCAGCAGTCCGTTGAGGAGGGCGAGGTCCGTGCCCGGGCGTATCCGGAGGAAGAGGTCGGCCTTCTCCGCCGTCGCCGTGCGGCGCGGGTCGACGACGATCAGTTTCGCGCCCGCCTTGACCCGGTCCATCATCCGCAGGAACAGGATCGGGTGGCAGTCCGCCATGTTCGAGCCGATGACGAGGAAGACGTCCGCCCGGTCGAGGTCGTCGTAGGAGCCGGGCGGGCCGTCGGCGCCCAGCGACAGCTTGTAGCCGGTGCCGGCGCTCGCCATGCACAGCCGGGAGTTCGACTCGATCTGGTTGGTGCGGATGAAGCCCTTGGCCAGCTTGTTCGCCAGGTACTGGGCCTCCAGGCTCATCTGGCCGGAGACGTAGAAGGCGAACGCGTCGGGCCCGTGCTCGTCGATGATCGCGCGCAGCCGCCGGGCGGTCTCGGCGATCGCGTCGGAGACGGGCGCGGGCACCGGTCCGTCCCCCCGGTCGTCCCGCACGAGGGCGGTGGTGAGGCGGCCGGGCGCGGCGAGCAGGTCGGCGGTGGTCGCGCCCTTGGTGCAGAGGCGGCCGAAGTTCGCCGGGTGGGACTTGTCGCCGGACGCCTTCAGGACCGTGCGCCGGCCGTCGGGGCCCATCCCGACGTCCAGGAGCATGCCGCAGCCGACACCGCAGTACGAGCACACGGTCCGCACCTGGGTCGTGGTGCTCTGCGGGCCCTGTGAGGCCACGGGCGGCCCCTCTCTGTCGGCGTCCGGGGTCTCCGGTCGGTCGTCCGTTCGGTCGTCCGGTCGGTCCACCGGGCGCTGTCGGTGCGGTGGCCGGCGCTGTCCGGCGTGCCGGCCGTTCGCTGTCCGGCGCGATGGCCGGTCTGCGTCCGGTCGACATCCGGCACAGCGTCCGGTCGGCGTCCGGTCGGCGTCCGGTCGACGTCTGGTACGGCCGCCGGTCGGCCTCCGCTCAGCCGCCGGATCGCCGGCCGGCAGGCTCGATCGTACGAATTGCCCGTTACGCCTGTGTCACATGATCCGATCATGAGGCGTTACGCCCGCCACACACGGCCGCGCGAGGGACTGTGAGGGCGGGTTCGGGCCGTCGGTCGGGACACAGGTGTCGCGGTCCGTGTCGCTGTTGGGCCGAACGGGTGACCATGCGTAAGAATTGGCTGATGCAGTCATTCAGTGCGAGCCAGGGGGGAGGCCGGTGAACAGGGTGAACAGCCACGATGTCACCGACGAACAGTGGGAGGGGCTCGCCCAGGTCGTGCCGCTGCGGGGCCGGGACGCCTGGCCGTCCGCGGTCGGCCACCGGACCATACCGGAAGCCGAGACCGAGGCCCGGCGCCGCTTCGTGGTGCTACGTGTCAACGTCTTCGCGGACGCCCGAGAGGTGGCGGAGACGCTGATGGCGGGCGTTCCGGTGCTGCTTGACCTGTCGGGCGCCGAGGCCGACACCGCCAAGCGGGTGCTCGATTTCAGTACGGGCGTCGTCTTCGGCCTGGCGTCCGGGATGCACCGGGTCGACCGGAACGTGTTCCTTCTCACGCCACCGGGAACCGAGGTGCGGGGCCTGATGGAGGGCGCCGGGATCCCGGGGGTGTGACGCTCGGGGCCCCACCGGCTCGATTCGGCGCTGCGGTTCGGGCTCGCCCGGGGTCGAGGTTCGGGGTGCGCCCTGCCCGCAGGGCGCTCTCCCTGTGGCAGGGCGCCCTCGTTGCGGGTGGGCGCTCCCTCGATCGTAGGAAGATCCACTCGGCGGAACGGTTTACCTGCGGGGCGGGCACCTAGTGTCCGCATATGACCGTGTCATCCCTTTCGCCGTCGGTGTCCGGCGTGGACGCCGGGGCGCGTCCGGAGCGGCCGAGCGTCACCGAACTCCGGCTCTCCGCCTTCGCCGGGCACCGGAACGCCTTCCTCCCGCTCGGCCCGCTGACCCTCCTCGCGGGGCGCAGCGGCAGCGGCAAGACCACCGCGCTCAGGGCGTACGAGGCGCTGGCCGGGCTCGGTGGGGGCGCCCGCCTCGACGAGGCCTTCCCCGACCCGCCGGGCTGCGTCCCGGAACGGGCCCGTCCCGACGCGCAGCGGCGCCGGGGCTTCCGTATCGGCTGCACCGCCGACGGCCCCGAAGGACCCGTGCACCTCGACATCGCCGTCCAGGCCGAGCCCGAACTCCGTGTCGTGGGGGAGCGGTTGACGTGCGGCGGGCTCACCCTGCTGCAGACGGCGCTCGTCGACCCGAGCCGCTCCGTGGTCCAGGCCGCCTGGCACACCGCCGGCTCCTCACCGGTCACCCGCGGCCCCCTGCCCGACGACCGCCTCGGCACCGCGCTGCTCCCGCTCCGCGTCGCGGGCAAGACGGACGGTCAGCGCCGGGTCCTCGCCGCCGCCGAGCAGATGGTGGTCGCCCTCCGCTCGGTCTACGCCTGCGACCCCCGCCCCGGCCGGATGCGCGCCGCGGTGCCGCTCGGCTCCGGACGGCTGCTCCGCGGCTGCGACAACCTGGCCGACGTGCTGTGGCGTACGCGGACGGAGTGCGGCCGACGGCACGCGCTGCTCGTCGGTGCCGTGCGTGACGGTTGTGCGGGGCCGGTCCTCGATCTGCTCGCCGAGCCGCTGCGGGACGGCGCGGTGCGGGCGGTGCTGGACCGGGGGGACGGCGTGCGGACGGCCCTGGGCCTGCTCGGGGACGGTGAGTTGCGGTATCTCGCGCTGGCCCTGGTGCTGTTCACCGGGCCCGGCGTGCTGGAGGTCGACCAGGCCGCGGAGGTGCCGGCGGCCCTCCAGACGCTCACGGTCCTCGCCGACGGTTTCGACCGGGCCCTCGACCCCCGGCAGGCGGGGGAGTTGGTGCGGCTGGCGGCCCGGATGTGCGAGCGCGGGCACATCCGGCTCGTGGGCGCGGTGAGCGACGCCTCCTGGGCCGCCGGAGTGGCGGGGGTGACGGTGGTAGACCTGAACCGTGAATGATCCTGAATCCGAAACGGGCCATGACCCTGGATCCGAAACGGGGCGAGGTCCTGGACCCGAAACGGGGCGAGGTCCTGGCCCTGAGCGGAGGCCGGACGTGGCGGCGCTGCAGCGGCGGCTCGCCGAGTTCGCCGCCGCCCGCGACTGGCAGCCCTTCCACACGCCCAAGAACCTGGTCTCCGCGCTGAGCGTCGAGGCGTCCGAACTCGTCGAGATCTTCCAGTGGTTGACGCCCGAGGAGTCGGCGCGCGTGATGTCGGATCCGGAGACCGCCCACCGCGTCACGGACGAGGTGGCCGACGTACTCGCCTATCTGCTCCAGCTCTGCGAGGTCCTGGGGATCGACCCGTTGTCAGCGCTGGATGCGAAGATCGACCGCAACGAACGGAGATTTCCGGTAACGGGGGAGCGTTGAGGACGCTCGACGCTGAGCGCTCCCATCCGGTTGTCACTCTCCGGAGTTGAAGAGTTGTCCACAGCCGACTTGTTATCCACAGATTTCGGGCTTCCTCTGGCTTTCTGTCTCAGCGGCCCTCACTGTGGGTAATGAACAGGCAGGAGTTCGGGCGGACGTGTGAGAGCGCGTCGGGAAAGTCGGGGGCAGCGCATGGATGCGGTGCGGCTCATCTTCGCGAGCAGGCGTGCTCTGGCGGGCAGCGTCGAGGGACCTCAGATCATGGCGGAGGCATGGCAGTCCTATGCCCTCGCCCAGGCGATCGGGAGCCGCCTCGCGGTCTCGGGACCTCCCGAACTGCGCGGTGAGGCCCTGGGGTTGACCGAGCTGGCCGGCAGCGGCTGCGGCATACTCGGCGCCCCGCCGCTCGGCGTGGGTGATTTACGCGCCGCCCAGCTCACCGAGTTGGGCGACGCCCACGAGTCGCTGCTGCGGCTCGGGGGCCTGCTGGGCGAGGTCGGCATCGCGCTCGTGGGTCTGGCGAGCGGGGCGGACGACGAGGCGACGTACTGGCAGTGCATGGAGGCGATCGACGCGGCGGACGAGGCGCGGGACCGGGTGCTGGAAATGCTGCGCCGACTGGCGGTGAGAGACCAGGTGCTCTCGGAGAGAGACGCGGCGGCGGGGTGAGGGGTTCGGCCGCGAGTGGTTCGTGATTGCTCACGAGCTTTCCCGCGGGCTCGAAGGAAGGGGTGCCCTCTGTTCTGCAAGGGGCGCGGGGGACTGCGCGACCAGCCCCCACCCACCCGCAGCCGAGCGACTCACCTCAGGGAACCGAAGGGTGTCGAATGGGTCGAAGGGGTCGAAGGGGTCGAAGGGTGTGCAGCCCCTGAACACAGCGAACGCCCGGCCGGGAAGGCGCGGCCGGGGCCGGGGTTCGTGGCTCGGAGCTCCGGCTCAGGCGGGTTCGCTCTCCTCCGCGGCAGCGGCCCGCGGCGCGGAGAACTCCGCGTCGAGCTGGGACAGGTCCGCGTTCAGGGCAGCCATCAGCTCCTCCATCTGCTGGAGCAGACCCTTCGGCTGCGCAGGCACGGCAGCCTGCTCCGGCACGGCTTCCTGGGACATGTGACGGCCTCCTCGGCCCTCGCCCCCGAGGGGGCACGTGGTGCGCTCGCGCCGGCAGCGGACGCCGGCGGCGGGTGCCGGGCGGTCCGGCTCCTCCCGAGCAACGATCACCGTTCCGGCCGGTCACTGACCCCGTCCGTCCCGGGCGCCGGGTTGACGGATTTTCACCCGACCGTGGCCCCAAGGCGCCGGTGGGACCGGTGCCGTTGACCGGGCGGTGAGCGTGCAGGATGGAGGCATGGATCTTCGCATCTTCACCGAGCCCCAGCAGGGGGCGACCTACGACACCCTCCTCGCCGTCGCCAAGGCCACCGAGGACCTCGGATTCGACGCCTTCTTCCGTTCCGACCACTACCTCCGCATGGGCTCCTCGGACGGCCTGCCGGGCCCCACCGACGCCTGGATCACCCTGGCCGGACTCGCCCGCGAGACCAAGCGCATCCGCCTCGGCACCCTGATGACTGCAGGAACCTTCCGCCTGCCGGGTGTGCTCGCCATCCAGGTCGCGCAGATCGACCAGATGTCGGGCGGCCGGGTCGAACTCGGCCTGGGAGCGGGCTGGTTCGAGGAGGAGCACAAGGCGTACGGGATCCCGTTCCCCAAGGAGAAGTTCGGGCGGCTGGAGGAGCAGCTGGCCATCGTCACCGGCCTGTGGGCCACCGAGGTCGGCAAGACGTTCTCGTACGAGGGCACCCACTACCAGCTGACCGACTCGCCCGCGCTGCCCAAGCCCGCACAGGCCAAGCTGCCGGTCCTCATCGGCGGCCACGGCGCGGTCCGTACCCCGCGGCTCGCCGCGCGGTACGCCGACGAGTTCAACATGCCGTTCGGGTCGCTCGAGGACAGCGAGCGCCAGTTCGGCCGGGTCCGTGCGGCCGCCGAGGAGGCGGGCCGCAAGGGCGACGACCTCGTGTACTCGAACGCCCTGGTCGTCTGCGTGGGCAAGGACGACGCCGAGGTCGCCCGCCGCGCCGCCGCGATCGGCCGTGAGGTCGACGAGCTCAAGGCCAACGGCCTGGCCGGCTCCCCGGCCGAGGTCGTCGACAAGCTCGGCCGCTACCGGGCCATCGGCTCCCAGCGCGTCTACCTCCAGGTGCTCGACCTCGACGACCTGGACCACCTGGAGCTGATCTCCGGCCAGGTGCAGTCCCAGCTGTCGTAGGGCGGACGCGTCCCGCGCCCTGACCGGGGCGCGGGACGGCACCGTCCACGGCGCCCGGCTCCCGGCCCTGCGCCTCCGGGCCCTGCGCCTCCCGGCTCTCGCCTCCCGGCTCTCGCCTCCCGGCTTCCGGCCCCCAGGCTTCCGGCTTCCGGTCCCTGGCGCCTGGCGCCTGGCGCCTGGCGCCAGGGACCGGAAGCCGGAAGCCTGGGG
>NZ_JARGEE010000340.1:0-10103 GCF_033794485.1 Streptomyces sp. MB09-02B | reverse complement strand
CAGCGCGCCGGCAAGGTCCGCGCCGCACTCGACTACTCCTCCTTCGCCGGCCTCTACGGCGGCAACTACGCCGACCGCCTCACCCTCGTCCAACTCCCCGCCTGCGCCCTCACCACACCGCAGAAGAAGCAGTGCCGCACCACCCGGCCCGTCACGACCGTCAACAACACCGACAAGCAGACGCTGACAACGAAGTCGGTCGCCCTCAGCGCCGGCACGGCCACCGTCCTGGCGGCCACCGCGTCGGCGAGCGGCGACAAGGGTGACTACAAGGCCACGTCCCTGTCGGCCTCGTCGACCTGGAACACGGACCTGAGCAGCGGCTCGTTCGCCTGGTCGTACGACATGGCGGTGCCGAAGGTGCCCGGCGGGCTGACGCCGCAGGTCGGACTGTCGTACTCCTCCGGCGGTGTCGACGGCCGGACCGGCAACAGCAACAACCAGGCGTCCTGGGTCGGTGACGGCTTCGACCTGGCGCCCGGATTCATCGAGCGCAGCTACAAGAGCTGTGAGAAGGACGGGGCGACCAACGCCGACGGCAAGGAGCCGGGCGACCTGTGCTGGGCGTACGACAACGCCACCCTGTCGCTGAACGGCTCCGGCGGCGAGCTGGTGCCCAACGGCACCAACTCCTGGAAGCTGCAGAACGACGACGGCACGAAGATCGACCGGATCTACGGCTCGTCGTCCGACGTGCGTTCCAACGGCGCCCGCAACGACGAGTACTGGCGGGTGACCACCCCCGACGGCACCCGGTACTTCTTCGGCTACAACCGGCTGCCCGGCTGGGCCGGTGGCAACGAGACCACGGACTCGACGTGGACGGTGCCGGTCTTCGGCAACAACGCCGACGAGCCCTGCAACGCCTCGACGTTCGCCGCGTCCTGGTGCCAGCAGGGCTGGCGCTGGAACCTGGACTACGTGGTGGACCGGCGCGGCAACGCGGTCGCGTACTACTACGACAAGGAGACCAACTCCTACGGCCGCAACCTCAAGGCCGCCGACGACACCCCGTACGTACGCGGCGGGACCCTGGACCGCGTCGAGTACGGGCTGAAGTCGACCTCCATGTACAGCGCGAAGGCGCTGGCCAAGGTCGACCTCACCAGCAGCGAGCGGTGCATAGCCGACAGCTCCACCACCTGCTCGTCCATCTCCTCGGACTCCCAGTACTGGTACGACACCCCCTGGGACCTGAACTGCGAGGCGGGCACGGACTGCGACGAGGGCCGGTTCTCCCCGGCGTTCTTCACCCGCAAGCGGCTCACCGAGGTCGCCACCCAGGTGTACGACGGCAGCGGCTACAAGAACGTCGACTCCTGGAAGCTGACCCACCGCTGGGGCATGGCCGACACCGACTACCAGCTGCTGCTCGACTCCGTCCAGCGCACCGGCCATGACGACACGGCCTCGATCACACTGCCGAAGACCACCTTCTCCTACACCCAGCTCGCCAACCGGCTCGACAGGACCGGCGACGGCTACGCCCCGTACATCAAGGACCGGCTGTCCACGATCGCCGACGACTCGGGCGGCCAGATCGACGTCAACTACTCGGCGCCGGTCTGCGACTTCGACGCGCTGCCGACCCCGCAGACCAACACCACCCGCTGCTTCCCGCAGTACATCGGCGGCAGTTCGAGCGACGACCCCGAGCTGCAGTGGTTCAACAAGTACGTCGTCGACACGGTCACCGCGACCGACCGCACGGGCGGCTCGCCCGACCAGGTCACGATGTACGACTACCTGGACGGCGCCGCCTGGCACTACGACGATGACGACGGGATGTCCAAGGCGAAGCTGCGGACCTGGTCGCAGTGGCGCGGTTACGGCCACGTGCGGGTACGCACCGGCGGCCACGGCGGCGCCTCGGCCATGAAGACGCAGCAGGACTCGTACTTCCTGCGCGGCATGCACGGCGACCGCAAGGAGCCCTCCGGCGGCACCAAGTCCGTCTCCGTCACCCTGGACTCGGGCGAGGGCGACCCGATCACCGACCACGAGTCACAGGCCGGCTTCGCCTACAAGACCGTCACCTACTCCGGTCCCGGCGGCAAGGTCCTCGAGAAGTCGGTGAGCCGCCCCTGGTACAAGGAGACCGCGAAGAAGGTCCGCGACTGGGGCACCGTCACCGCCAACTTCACCGGCACCGCCTCCACCAGGTCGTGGACCTCCCTGGACGACGGCGCGGGCGCCAAGTGGCGCACCACCTCGGGTTCCGAGACCCACGACCCCGCCACCGGCCTGGTCGTGCAGAGCGAGGACCTGGGCGACACGACGACCGCCGCCGACAACCAGTGCACCCGCACCACCTACGTCGCCGACAGCGTCCCCCTGGCCAGCCCGGCACGGGTCGAGACGGTCGCCAAGGCGTGTGACGCCACCACAAGCCGCCCGGACGACGTCATCTCCGACGTCCGCACCGCCTACGACGGCGGGGCGTACGGCGCCGCGGCGACCAAGGGCGACGCCACCAGGACCGCGAAGCTCAAGACGTACAACGGCACCAGCGCGGTCTACCTGGAGTCCAGCTCCACCTTCGACGGCTACGGCCGCGCGCTGACCACCACCGACCTGACCGCCGACGTCACCGTCACGGCCGCCGGCGCGCTCACCCGGACCGCCCGCACCGGCGGACGGACCACCACCACCGCGTACACCCCGGCCACGGGCTTCGCGACGAGCAGCAAGGTGACCACCCCGCCCGCCACCACCGGCGACAGCACGACGGCACAGACGTCGAGCACCACCTACGAGACACTGCGCGGGCTGCCGCTCACCGAGACCGACACCAACAGCAAGGTCACGACCTACGCGTACGACGCGTTGGGCCGCACCACCAAGGTGTGGCAGCCGGACCGGACGACGGGCCAGACCCCGAGCTACGAGTTCACCTACACGATCACCGACGGCAAGCCGGTCGCGGTGGGCACGAAGACCATCGGCAACTCGGGTACGCAGGACACCAGCTACACCCTCTACGACGGCTTCCTGCGGCCCCGCCAGACACAGGAACCCGGCCCGGACGGAGGGACTCTCCTCGCGGACACCTTCTACGACGAACGCGGGTTGACCGCGAAGGAGTTCGCCACCTACTACATCACCGCCGCGCCGTCGAGCACGCTCTTCAAGCCCGCTGACGCGCTGAGCGTGGAGACCCAGAGCCGGTACACCTACGACGGCCTCGGCCGGGTGACCGAGATGAAGCAGATCGCCGGCAACGGCGACGGCGGAGCTTTCCTCGGCGTCACCAAGACCCTCTACGGCGGCGACCGCACCACGGTCATCCCGCCCGTCGGCGGCACCGCGCAGACCACCGTCACCGACGCCCGAGGCCGCACCACCGAACTGCGCCTGCTGCACACGCGTTCCGCCGACGCGGCCTACGACACCACGTCGTACGACTACTCGCCACGCGGTGAGCTGACCAAGGTCACCGACCCGGCGGGCAACGCCTGGACGTGGAAGTACGACCTGATGGGCCGGCTCACCGACACCACGGACCCGGACAAGGGCGCCGGGCACCTGGAGTACGACGACCGGTCCCAGATGACCCTCTCCAGGAACCCGCAGGGCACCCTGGCCTACGTCTACGACGGTCTGGGCCGCAAGACCGAGATGCGGGACAACTCGTCCTCCGGGACGCTGCGCGCCAAGTGGGCGTACGACACCGTCAGCGGCGCCAAGGGCCAGCTCGCCTCCAGCTCCCGCTTCAGCGGCGGCCAGGAGTACAAGTCGAGCGTCGTCGCCTACGACCGGCTGTACCGGCCGCTGCGCACCTCCGTCACTATCCCGTCCTCCGAGGGCGGCCTGCAGGGCACCTACCTCTCGGCGACCACGTACAACGACTCGGGCACGGTCCAGGGCGTCGGCTACCCCAAGGCCGGTGACCTGGCCGCGAACACCGTCACCTACACCTACGAGGACCGCACGCTGCGGCCCGTCGGGATCAGCGGCCCGCTGAACCTGACCGCGAGCACCAGCTACAGCCTCACCGGCAAGCCGCTGCAGTACTCCCTGGCCGCGAACGGCGGGAAGGCGACGTACGAGACCAACACCTACCAGTGGGGCACCCAGCGGCTCGAGACCTCGCGGGTGGACCGCCAGGACGTCTCGGGTGTGGACCAGTTCAACACCTACAAGTACGACGAGGCCGGCAACGTCCTGTCCGTCTCCGACACCTCCCGCTCCGGCACCGACAACCAGTGCTTCAGCTACGACCACCTCGGCCGGGTGAAGGAGGCCTGGGCCCAGTCGACCACCGGCTGTGTCGCCACTCCCACCACGGGCGCGGTGGGCGGTCCGGCCCCGTACTGGACGTCCTACACCTACGACAAGGTGGGCAACCGGCTCACCGAGACCGAGCACGCCACCACGGCCGGCGGCTCCGACACCGAGCGGGACTACCACTACCCGGACCCGGGTGCCGTGCGCCCGCACGCGGTGACCTCGGTGGACAACACCGCCGGGACCGTCAAGTCCCGCGACAGCTTCACCTACGACGACGCGGGCAACACCCGCACCCGGCTGCTGGCCGACGGCACCTCCCAGACCCTGGCCTGGGACACCGAGGGCCATCTGACGAAGGTCACCGAGCCTGTGGAGGGCGGTAGCGACAAGGTCACCGAGTACCTGTACGACACCGAGGGCAACCGCCTGATCGGGCGGACCCCGACCGAGACCACGCTCTACCTCGGTCCCACGGAGATCACCCTGGCCAAGGGAGCGACGGCCCCCAAGGGCACCCGCTACTTCGACCTCGGCGGCGGCCACACGGCCGTCCAGGCCAACGACGGGAAGATCTCCTTCGCCCTGGCCGACCACCACGGCACGGCCCAGCTGTCCGTGGACGCGACCACCCAGGCCCTGACCCAGCGCCGCACCCTGCCCTTCGGCGGGCCGCGCGGCACCGAGCCGACCAACTGGCCCGGCACCAAGGGTTTCGTGGGCGGCACGATCGACAAAGCCACCGGCCTCACCCACCTCGGCGCGCGCGAGTACGACCCCGCCCTGGGCCGCTTCCTGTCGGTCGACCCGGTCTTCACGGCCACCGACCCGCAGCAGATGCACGGCTACACCTACGCCAACAACAACCCGCTGACCCACTCCGACCCGGCGGGCACGGAGATCGGGTCCAAGCCCAACTCCTGCCAGTACTCCCTCGCGAACTGCAGCAAGAAGACCCAGAAGGAAGTCGGCTACGACCCGAAGTCCGGCACGACCGACTACCGCCGCGGCAACATCTACAAGCGCTCCCAGGCGGCGAAGAAGTACTGGGTGTCGACGAACACCCCGGTGACGAACGACATCGACGTCCTGGCGGACCAGTACTGGTCCCCCCGGATGAACGGGGAGTTCACGGACGACTTCTGGTACAACCCGGTCTACGAGTCGTCACAGAAGGGCCAGGAGGGCACTGCCTGCTACGGGCGTGAGGGATGCCGTCAGGCCTACCTGTACGTCCTCCACGGCGGCAAGGACGTCGAGAAGGCCAAGGAACTCGCGGCCACCTACTGCGTCTACAACGCCGAGGAGTGCAACGAGAAGGCCGCGGCCGTCGCCCGGGGCAACGTCATCAAGGACGTCGTCGCCACCGCGCTGCTGGCCTACGTGGGCGGAGCCCGCGGCGCCGTGAAGCCCTGCAACAGCTTCGTCCCGGGCACCCACGTGCTCATGGCCGACGGCACGACCAAGGCCATCGAGGACGTGCGTACCGGGGACAAGGTCCTCGCCACGGATCCCAGGACCGGCCGCACCACCGTCAAGACGGTCACCGCCGAGATCGCCGGCGAGGGCCGGAAGGACCTGGTCAGGATCACCCTGTCCCTCGAGACCGGTGGCGGGAAGAACACCGCTTCGGTCACCGCGACAGCCGGTCACCCCTTCTGGGTCCCGGAACTCGGCGCCTGGGTCGACGCCACGGACCTGGCGGTCGGGGAGCGACTCGACGCGTCCGACGGAACCGTCGTCCGGATCACCGGCGTCCGTCAGTGGACCCAGTCGGCCACGGTGCACAACCTCACCGTGGCGGACCTTCACACGTACTACGTGCTGGCGGGAGAGACACCGGTCCTCGTGCACAACTCGACGCCGGCCTGTGGGCCGTCCGTCGGGGCAGGCGCGAACATGGCGAATCTCTCCGGATCGGAGAGGGCTCGGATCCAGAACGCCGCGAACCGGATCGGGAAGCCGATCTCGGTTGTCGGTAGCCGGACACTGGGGCCGCGGTCGTCGTCGAACCCGAAGGGATGGCACGGCGAGTCCGACTGGGACTATGTGATCACGGGCATCAACAGCCGTAAGAAGCACTCCGTGTCGAGCTCGCTGCCGAAGGCCGACGTCACACTGGGCGTCGGGCGGCGGCAGGACATCTTCACCGGGCCGCTCGACACCAGCAGGCCCCATATCACCTTCTATCCACAGGGTTAGGGATGAACGAACAGGAAACCTCAGCCACGGTCCTGGCCGTCTCGGGAAACTACGCGGTGGTCGGTCTGCCGAACCGCCGCTATCCGGCACTGGCCGTACAGGGAGACTCTCTGAAGGTGCTTCAGGAGGCCGTCGAGGAGTTGGCCGAACATCTGGGTACGGGAGACCTGGAGGAGGCCGGTTTCTCCTTGGGGGAGATCCGGTCAACGGTCGCGTCGATGCTGTCGACGTATGAATCGGCTTCGCGCGAGGCCGGATTCGACCTCCCTTACGTGCGCTGAGACAAGCTCCACCTGTCACGGATGCCTCGCCGGATCTCTTCCGGCGAGGCATCCGCGGTGCACCTGTCTAACCCACTCGCTCCGACACCGACGCCCCGGACCCCACCCGGTCCGGGGCGTCGCGGCGTGTCAGGCGGCGCCCCCATCGCTGGGCCGGTGCCTCGACGCAGTAGTACGTCAGCACGCACACCGGCAACAGCACGGCGTAGAAGGCCACTTCGAGGACGAGGTCGTCGTGGCGGCGGCGGCCGATCGTGCCGTCGCTCACCGCCAGCAGCAGCGGATGCACCAGGTAGACCGAGTAGCTGATCGTGCCCAGGAACGTCAGCAGGCGCGGGATCCGTCGGCGGCGCACCGCCAGCCCGATGCCGAAGGTGACCACGGCCAGCAGGAAGGACACGATCCAGGCGCGCCGGGTGAAGTGCCCGCCGTCGCCGTCGACGTACGCGCTCCCGACCGCGCAGGCGACCACCAGAGCCGCCGCGCACCCCGCCCACGCCCAGCTGCTCTGCCCGGTGTCGGCCCGGTACACGGCCGTACCGAGGAACATCACGGCGAGGATCACCAGGCCCTCCCACACCGGGACGGTGCCGTTGAGGGCGACCAGGGCCAGGGCGAGCCCTCCGCCCAGCAGGCCCCCGAACACCTTCAGCACGGCCGACCCGGCGCTCGCGCAGCAGATGGCGACGACCATCACGACCGCCGCGAGCGCGATGAGCCGGCCGGTGCCGAACTCCTCGGAGAGGGCCGACGCCGGCAGCGCGAACCCCGCCGCCACGCTCAGCGCGGCAAGCCCCGCCAGGATGACGGCGACCGCGCCGGACCGCCGGTGCTGACGTACCGTGAAGAGCCCGACGACCAGCAGGTAGAAGGCCATCTCGTAGGAGAGCGTCCACAGGACGAGCAGGAGGTTGGGGGTGCCCAACAGCTCCTGGAACAGGGTGAGATGGGCCACCGCCACCGAGGCGAGGCTCTGCCCGCCGAAGTCCCGGATCTCCGCCACGCCGAAGTGGTCGGCCGCGATCAGACCGGCGACCACGGCCGCGCACAGCGGGTAGATCCGGAACAGCCGGCCCGTCCAGAACGTCCGCACACAGCCCCGGCGTTCCAGCGAGGCGGGGATGATGTAACCGCTGACCAGGAAGAACACCATGATGCCGTAGCGGCTGGTGTTGAACTCCGGCATCAACTCCCGGCGGAACTCTGCCATGAAGGAGTACGACGAGTGGTCGAACACCACGACGAGCGCGGCGATGCCGCGCAAGGCGTCCAGCCAGCCGAGCCGCGACGCCCCGGACGAGGCCGTCCGGGGCGTCGCGGCGAGTGATGACTTCATACCCGCTCTCATGTGCAGTTCAGAAAGAGGAGCGCTCCAGGTCGGTCAGCTTGCAGCTGCCGCCGCTCGTGCCGCCGTCGTCGACCGTACCGGCGGGCGCCTTCACCTCGACGGTGGCGGACTCGCCCGGCGGCACCGAGGGGATGCTGTTGTCCTCGGCGGTGTGCAGCACGGTGCCGCTCGCGTCCGTGAACTCCAGGTCGAACTCGTACGAATAGGTGCTGGTGGAGCTGGTGTTGGTGGCGCGGACACGGGAGACGAGGCCGTTGTCGTAGGTGCAGGTCTCGATCTTCAGGTCCCTCGCGGCGCCGCGCTGGGAACTCGACGAGCCGCCCGTCCCCACGGTGGTGCTGCCGCCCGAGGTGGACGTGGAGCCGCTGTCGGATCCGCCGCTGCTGGAGCCGCCGCTGGAGTTGGACGAGGAGGACGAGCCTCCCGAGCAGCCTCCCCCGCCCGAGCCACGGGCCCCGGTGAGAGCGAAGACGACGATGCCGAACACGGCGACGGCTCGGACATGACGAGTTTTCACGTTGCTCAACCCCCGTTGAGTAGCGTCGAATTGATGTCGCACGCACGCAAAAGGAACAACTGCGGCGGTGACAGGTGCACGACACCATACCGGTTTCAGCCGCGCGCCGTGTCCCCGTCCGCCGAGGCGCCGTCCCCCGCCGCGCGGCCTACGCGGTCCGCGCCGTCCCCGTCCCCTTCTCCGCGTCCAGGGCGTACACGCAGCGGTCCTTGCTGCAGGCGTACACGACACCGTCCTTGACGACCGGCGACCCGGTGATCTCCCCGCCCGTCGCGAGCTTCCACCGCAGTCGGCCGTCGTCTGCCTTCAGCGTGTAGAGGAGGTGATCGGTGGAGCCGAAGTGGATACGGCCCTCCGCCACCGACGGGGCGCCGACGATCTCTCCGCCCGCTTGGAAACGCCACTTCGGCGTGCCCGTGACCGCGTCGAGGGTGTAGAGCCCCTTGCCGCTGCCGACGTGCACATGGCCCGCGGCGACCAGCACCGGTTCCACCGAGGCACGGGACTCCGTCGCGATGCGCCAGCGGTCACGGCCGTCGGTCGCGTCGAGGGCGTAGACCGTGCCGAGGTAGTCGGCGAGGTAGACACCGCCGCCCGTGACGGCGGGACCCGGCGCGAACGTGGGGGCGGACAGGAACACCGCCGGGGCCTCGAAGTGCCAGCGGACATGACCGCCGGCGATGTCGATGGCGAGCACGCGGCTGCCGGCGGCGATGTACACGTAGCCGTCGGAGGCCGGCGTCAGCCGCACCGGGACGCCGCCGCAGGAGGCCGCGTCCCCGATCGGGTACGACCAGCGCTCCTCGCCCGTACGGGCCTCCAGCGCGCGCAGCCGGGCGTCCTTCCAGATGTACACCGTGCCGTCCTGGACGACCGGCCCGGCCTCCGGGGACTCGAAGTCGGTCTGCGCGCCGGTGAGCTCCCACAGTTTCTGCCCGTTGGACGCCTCCCAGCCCTGGACGCCGCCGCCCCGGGTGGCGGTGACCACCGTGCCCCGGTCGGCCTTCAGCGAGTACACCCAGGCCTCCGTGGACAGCCGCCACAGGTCGGCGCCCTCGCGGGCGTCGAGCGCGAACAGGGTCGGGCCGTCGGAGGCGTGGATACGGCCGTCCGCGACCGCCATCGACCAGGCCACGTCCCGGGTCTTGAAGCGGCGCCGTCCGGTGCCCACGTCCAGGGCGTGCACCTCGAAGGAGGTGACGTAGACGAGGTCGTCGGCGACGGACGGGGTGCCCCAGACGTCGTTCGACATGCGGAAACGCCAGGGGCGCCAGCCGGAGGCGGCCGGTTCCGGGGCGGGCGGAGCCACGGCGGGCGCGGGGTCGGCGCCGTTCACGCCGGCGCGCGGCCGGGACCAGGACGCGGCGAGACCGGCCTCGGGAGGGGGCGCCTTCACGGCGGCGGCGCGGGCGTCGGCGACGCGCGGACCGGGCCCGATGGGCACCTGACCGCCCGCGAGCCGTACCGGCCCGGTGTCGGGGGCGCCGAGCCCGACGGGCGCGGGGTCGTACGAGGGCGGGGGCGGCGG
>NZ_JARGEE010000033.1:0-36254 GCF_033794485.1 Streptomyces sp. MB09-02B | reverse complement strand
GGCCGGGGCGGCGGGGCGAGCCGTGTCGGCCCGGGCCGTGGGGATCGCGGCGGTGCCGCCGGGGTCGGCGAGGACGCCCGAGCAGGGGTACACGACGGCGTACCGCTCGCGCTCCTCCCACGCCACCCACCCCACGCGCTGGGGCGTGACCGGCACGAAGACCAGCCGCGCCCCGGAGATCTCACGCGGCGGGTACTCGTGCAGGTTGACCTGGAGCCGGTTCTCGCCGAGCCACCGCATCCCCGGCCGCATCGCGTCCAGCACGGCCGCCCAGCCGCCCTGCCCCAACCGCGCGGTCCGGGCGAGCACATCGGCCTCCAGCACGCGCCGCCGCCGCTCCCAGTACGGCCGTACGGTCTCCTCCCACACGTGGGTGAGGAGACCGGCCGCGCGGTCGGGCAGGTCGTCCCGGCGCAGGGCGGCGGGCAGGGGGCCGCGCAGGGAGAGGGTGAGGTGGGCGCGGGCGGCGGCCGGATCGGTGCCCCGGACCCGGGCGATCTCGGCGGCGAAGGTGTCGCCCTCGCGTGGCGCGGGCGTGAGGAAGTCGGCGATCCACTCCTGGCCGAGCCCGGCGCGGATCAGCAGCGCGGTGAGCGGGTCCCCGGCCAACACGGCGCGGTAGGCCGGGAGATGGGTTCGCAGCCAGGCCCGCTCCCCGGGGTGGGTGCCGGTCCCGGCGTGCAGCAACTTCAGGCTCGCGAACGTCTCCGCGAGCGGCGAGACGACGAACCGGCTGCCGGCGAGAGTGTCGGCGTTGACCTGCCAACAGCCCATGAAAACGCCTCCGGTGTGCGGCGCGAGCCCGCCTCTGACCCGGCCCAGGCCCGGGCCCATGCCCGGCCCGTGGTCCCTGACGTCGGCCTCGGCCGAGCTTTCGCGTGTACGCGAAACATTACGGCGGGCGGACGACGCACTCCAGGGTCATCCCATGCGCGGCTTCCGAACCAGCAACCAACCCGGCGATCAGCCCAGCAACAAACCCAGCGACCAACCCGGCGATCAGCCCAGTCCTCAATCCAGCTACCGCCCCAGCTACCAATCTCTCTTCCGCACAAGGGAGTTCACCCCTCTCTTCGTCTCCTCCTCCCTCCAGGTCGCGGCCTCCACGATCGGCGGACTGGCCCTCGGCACCTCCGTCTACGCGGCGACCGGGTCCCCCTTCCTCTCCGCGCTCAGCATGTTCGGGCCGTCCCTCGCCCAGGTGATCGGCGCGACGACCCTGCTCTCGGCGGCGGACCGCCTGCCGCCGAGAGCGACGCTGACGGGCCTGGCCGTCGTCTTCACGGCGAGCACGGCGGCACTCGCCCTCCTCGCCCTGCCCCTGTGGACGGTCTTCGCGGTGATCGCGGCCCAGGGCCTGGTCGCCTCCCTCGGCGGGGGAGTCCGCTGGGGCCTGCTGAACGAGATCCTCCCCGACGACGGCTACCCGCTCGGCCGCTCGCTGTTCAACATGCTGCACGGCCTGACGCAGATCGCCGGCTACGCGACCGGCGGCGCGCTGGTGGCCCTCCTCTCCCCGGCGGTCACCCTGCTGGTGTCGGCGGCCCTGTACGCGGCGGCGGCCCTGTGCACCGCCCTTGGTCTGAGCCACCGGGCCCCACGCGCCGCAGGCCGCCCGTCCGTCGCCGAGACCTGGCGCACGAACGCCCTCCTGTGGTCGTCCGCCCCGCGCCGCCGCCTCTATCTGGGCCTCTGGATCCCCAATGGCCTCGTCGTCGGCTGTGAGTCCCTGTTCGTCGCGTACGCCCCCGACCGCGCGGGTCTCCTCTTCGCCTGCGCGGCGTTCGGCATGCTGCTCGGCGACGTGACGGTCGGCCGCCTGCTCCCGCCCCGGGTCCGCGACCGTCTGGCCACCCCGCTCCTGCTGCTCCTGGCGACCCCGTACCTACTGTTCGCGTTCCACCCGCCGACCCCCGCCGCGGCGGCCTGCGCCGCGCTCGCCTCCGTCGGCTTCGGTGCGAGCCTGGTCCAGCAACACCAGCTCCTGACCCTGACCCCACCCGAACTCACCGGCCACGCTTTGGGCCTGCACTCCTCCGGCATGCTCACACTGCAGGGCCTGAGCGCGGCCCTGGCAGGCGCCACGGCCCAGCTGACGTCACCGGCCACGGCGATGACCGCCATGGCAGGAGCGTCGATGGCGGTGACGTTGGGGTTGTGGGCGGCGGGACGAGACGAGAGAACGACCGCGGCCGTGTTCCCTCCCGTCCTTACGACTGGTACGGCTGCTGCTGAGGCTGGCCGTACGACTGGCCGCCGTGCGCGCCGGCGCTCTGCTCCTGGAGCCGCTCGGCCTGCTCGGCGCTGACCTTCTGCTCGGCCCCGCAGAAGGTGCACTGTGTCTGGTACTTCGTCGAGATCGGGATGAGCGGTACGAAGAACAGCGTGAACTTCGTGACCCGCTTCCTGAGCGTGTGCGCGGCGGGGTTGCCGCACTGCCCGCACACCAGCGTCAGTATCGCGAGCTGGTACAGGTATCCCTTGGTGCCGAAGATGATGAACATCTGATCCTTCCCGGGGGTGCCCTATCGACGCACCGCGCGCGCTGCACGCACCGTACGCCCTGCCTTCAAGTGTGCCCGTCCCTCACTTCTTCACGTCGCCGGTGAAGATCGCTTCCTCGGAGTCGAAGTCGGGTGAGACCTCGACCTGGAGGAACGTTTCGCTCTTGGGCAGCTCACAGGCCCAGGGAACGGTGAGGGAGCGTCCGGCGAGGATACGGGTGTCGGGGAGCCCGTTGAGGCCGTCGTCGTAGATCGCCTCGCCCTCCTTGCCCTGCTCGCCGTAGGCGCAGTTCACGGTCATCTCATTGGCGTCGACCGTGGCGTCGGACCCGTTCGTGATCTTGATGTTGAACTTGACGTACGGCGTGTTCTCGGGCGCCGCGTAGTCGCTGGAAACCCCGCGCTTGAACCCGGAGAGCGCGACCTCGACGTCGCTGTCGTAGATCACCTCGTCGTCGAGGGCGAAGACCCCGTCGTCGTCGGTCGCGGTGTCGCTCGCGTCCTCGGAGGAGTCCTCGACCCCCTCGCCGCCGTCGCCAACACTGTCGTCGCCACTTTCGTCACCGCTGTCGTCGCCGGTGGTGTCCGCGTCCTCCGCCGTGACCGTCTTCGTGACGGTGACCGTCGGCGCGGGCGAGGCCGACCCGTCGCCGTCGTTGGCCACCACGATGCCCGTGCCGATGACACTGGCGACGACGGCGACGGCGCACCCGACGATGATCAGGTTCGTCCGGTTCCCGGACGGCGGCTTCGGTGGCTGCGGCGGCATCGGCGGCCCGAAGCCCGGCATGGGCGGTGGCGTGATGTCGTGGCTCATGGTCCCCCCACGATGGTGCAGTTGAAGGGTGAATCATCCCGTATGCCGGCGGTTTTTTGGAGGGGGTGTGGCTGGATCGTGATGGTGGGGTGGAAGGCCGGGTCGCCCCCGCTCACCGGAGGTCCGCCCTCGGCCGCGCCACCTGACCCGGCGGACGAATCGGTGGTTTCCCCCATGCCCCGAGGGCTTTACCCGCCGCCCTCGGGGCATGGGCGACCGTCACTTCCAGACGGATCCGAGCTGCCACGCCCGCAGCCGGTCGAGGGTGGTGGTGCCGCCCTCGGCGAAGACCTCGACGCCCGTGCTGGACGGATCGGGGAAGATCTGGTCGGTGATCACGGCTTCGCCGTCGCCGCCGAAGACCTCGACGGAGGACCAGTCGACCAGGACGCGCAGCTTGACCTTGCCGTTCCGGGGCTTGAGGGGCGCGGTCTGGACGCCGGTCGAGAACCTGTCGTGGAAGTCCACGGCGCCGGAGCGGGAGCGGTCGACGTACAGCTCCTGCGTCGTGGCGTCGTAGCCGATCACGGTCTCCTCGCCACCCGCGCCGGTGCGGACCTTCAGGCCGAACCGGTCGGCGTCCTCGAGGGAGAAGGTCGCCTCGATGTCGAGTGCCTTGCCGACTGCCGTACGGCCGGGCAAGGGCGTGGAGGTGTTCTTGACGGTCACGCCGGACGCCGTCACCGGGCGCTTGTTCCGCAGGGACTCCAGGCTGCCCACCGGCTTGCTGGTCAGCCGGATCCGGCCGTCGACCGTGCGCAGGGCCATCTCCCGGGGGACGCTCTGCGCGCCGCGCCAGGGGGTGGTGGGGACGGAGCCGGCGTAGTCCCAGTTGTCCATCCAGCCGATCATGTAGCGCTTGCCGCCCGGCGCGTGCTCCCAGGACACGGCCGCGTAGTAGTCCTGGCCGTAGTCGGCCCAGTCGGCCCGTTGCAGGACGGACTCGGCCGGCTTGTCGGCGGCGGTGAACTGGTCGGCCAGGACGTGGCCCCAGCCGCCGGTGTTCATGTCGACGATCTGGATCCGTGCCTGCTTGCCGGCGTAGGGGCGCAGGTCGAAGGAGGCCCAGTCGAGTGTCTCGCTGTCGGCGCCGGTGGCGCTGCGGACGACCTTGCCGTCGACGATCAGGTTGACGGACGACTCCGTGGAGACGCGCGGCGCCTTGGTGTCGGAGAGCACGATGTGGTCGACGTTGAGGTGACCCCAGCCGCCGGTGTTGTCGTCGACGATCCTGATCCGCGCCTTCTTCCCGGCGAGGTCGCCGACGTCCCAGGCGGCCCAGTCGAGCGCTTCGGTGTCCCTTCCGGTGGTGCTGCGGACGACCTGGCCGTCCACGAGGAGCTCGACAGCGGTGGGGTGTTCGGAGCCGGCCGGGTGGTTGCCGCCGCCGACGAGGAAGTCGACGTACCTCTTGTCGAGGGTGAACTCGGGCGAGGTGAGGGTCCCGGTGGTGGAGTCCCCGTTCCGGAAGGTGTTGACCAGCCCGTCTCCCAGGAACCCGGAGACCTGATGCTGCCCGGGGAGGGTGCCCGCGGCCGGTGCGGTGCCGAAGGCGTCCCCGGTCGCCGTCCAGTCGCCGTACGTCCCGCCCTCGAAGTCGGCCAGGACCGTGCCCTCGGGCGGTGTCCGTTCCAGGACCGTTCCGTCCTTGTGCGGATGCCGTCCCCCACCGATCCTGAAGTTCAGGTAGGGGCTGTCGACGGTGAAGGAGGGCGAGGTCAGGGTGCCGGTGGTGCCGTCTCCGCCGTGGAAACTGTTGGCGAGGCCCTTGCCGTCGAAGCCGGTGACCGGAGTCTGCCCGTCCACCGCCCCGGCTGCCGGCGCCTGGCCGAACGCGTTGCCGGTGGTGGTCCACGCACCGAAGCCGGCGCCCTCGAAGTCCTGCACCACCGTGCCGGTGGGCGGGGTGTAGGTGCCCTTGTCCTCGGCGGTGAACTTCGTGCCGTCGAAGTCGCCGATGAAGTACTGCGAGCCCGAACCGCCCGCGATGCCGCCGGGGTTGAGGTTCACGACCAGGACCCACTTGATGTTGTTCCTGTCGCCGTCGACCGCGAGGGGGAACAGGTCGGGGCACTCCCACACGCCGCCCGTCGCGCCGGTCGGCCCGAACTCGCTGAGCAGGCTCCAGTCCTTGAGGTTCTTCGACGAGTAGAACTGCACCTTGTGCTCTTCCGACAGCGAGACCGTCATGAGCCAGCTCTTGGTCGGCGCGTACCACTGGACCTTGGGGTCGCGGAAGTTGTGGGAACCGATGTCGATGACGGGATTGCCCTGGTACTTGGTCCAGGTGCGGCCGCGGTCGGTGCTGTAGGCGAGCGACTGGGCCTGCTTGCCGCCGTCCTTGTAGGCGCTGGTGTAGATCGCGACCATGGGCGGGTTCTTCTTCGTACCGAAGCCGGTGGTGTTGTTCTCGTCGACGACCGCGCCGCCGGAGAACACCATCTCCTCGTCGTCGTGGGACAGGGCGAGCGGCAGCTCCTCCCAGTGCACGAGATCCTCGCTCACCGCGTGCCCCCAGGACATGTCGCCCCAGGAGTTGCCGTTCGGGTTGTACTGGTAGAAGAGGTGGTACTCGCCCTTGTAGTACACGAGCCCGTTGGGGTCGTTCATCCAGTTCTTCTCCGGGGTGAAGTGGAACTGGGGTCTGTGGGTCTCGGTGTACGGCGGGGTGTCCGCGGCGACCGCTCCGGGAGCGAGTGGGGATGCCGACAGGGCGCAGACGGTCGCCGCCGCCGCCATCAGGCGCATGCGGGCAGGCCGGGATACGCGTGCAGAGCTCATGGTGACTTCCTTGTCCGGCGGACCGTCCGCACAGCCGACTGTTATGTCATCGTTGACTTATGTCAGCGATGACAGCGAGTGCCCGATTATGGAGGGCGATCCGGTCGGCGCGTCAACGGTTCGGACGCGATTGCTTCGACGACCGGCCCACGGCCCAGGGGTTGTACCGGTCGCCGGTGGCCGCGCCGACGGGTCGGTGGGGCCGCGTCCGTGGTGCCGCGAGGCGACGGTCACCGTCAGAAAGAGGAACGCTTCTCCTGCTCGGCATCGGAACGGTCAACGACCTCAAGGCCACGAGGCGCACCCCCTGGACCTCCGCTCGGTGCGCGTCGCCACGCACTGCACCGAGGCCGACATCTCCGCCCGACACATCGCCGCCGCGCGGGAGCCGGGGATGGACATCGCCGGGTTCCTGATGACGTCCCACAGGGTCGAACCGGCCGAACTCGCCCGCCAGGCGCGGCTCTTGGAGTCGTACGGCGCCACTTGCGTCCACGTCCACGTCTACGTCCACGTCCACGTCACCGACTCCGGCGGCCGGCTCACCACGGACGGCGTCCGCGACCGCGAGCACGACCGCGTCCGCTTCCGCGCCTACCGCGACGTCTCGACCCGGCCACCGAGCTCGGCATCCACGCCCACCACGACCTCGCCCTGGGCGTGGCCAACACCGTCGTCGCCGTCGAGAACGGTGCCGTACGCGTCGACGCCTCGGCTCGCCGGTCAGGGGGGCGGGACGAGACCGCCGCCGCGCGCTACGGGAAACCGCATCCTGACGGGCGGAGCTGAGAAGCCGTGGAGCCGCGGAGCCGAGGAGGAGCCGGAGTGGGAGCTGCAGTGTGGTGCGTCGGCATCAGGATGCCCGCACCTCAGCCCTTGGCGGTGCCCCGCTGAGCGGTGAGCGCCACCCGGGTCAGGAGGTCTCGGAACTGGGCCCGCTGTTCGTCGCTCAACTCCACGAGCAGCCGTGCTTCAGCGGCCGCGACATCAGTTCGCATGCGCTGCAGTTGTGATCGGCCTTCGTCCGTCAGGATCACGTGGCGAGCCCGCCGGTCCTGGGGGTTCGGGCGTCGCGACACCAGACTCTGCCCCTCCAGGTCGTCGAGGAGGTAGGTCATCACTGTTCGGTCGAGACCGACCTGTCCGGCGAGTTCGAGTTGCGTGGGGGGTTTGTCACCGGCCTCGGCCAAGGCCATGAGCACCAGGTAGGCCCGTGCCCCTCCGGGCAGCGTCTCCGAGGCGTCGGCCGCAGCGCGCCGCAGTGCCCCCGAGATCATGCGAATGGCCCAGACCAGGTCGTTGTCCAAGGCAAGACACTTGCCGCTTTCGTTGGCTCGGCCGCGGGGTTCAGAGGACATCGCATCACCGTAGCACCTTTCGGTATGACGACAGATAGTCTTGCAGCCAGAATATCTTGCTGGCATAGCGTCCTGGTGGCGAGGTGGCGAGGTGGCGAGGTGGCGAGGTGGCGAGGTGGCGAGGTGGCGAGGTGGCGACGAGGGCCTGCCGGTCGGTGGTCCGTCAGGGACACCCCGTCTTGAAAGCAGATGTTCTGCTGTGCATACTATCTGCATCGCAGCCGAACTATGTTGGAGGACCGGCATCATGAACCTGTTCCGTCTCGACGCGAGCATCCGAACCGAAGGATCGGTGAGCCGCGCCCTCGCCGACACCGCCGAGCAGGCGTGGCTCGGCGAGCACCCCGGCGGGGTCGTGACCCGCCGTGACCTGGGGGTCCAGCCGCTGCCAGGGGACGTGTGGACGGCGCTCGCCCATGAAGTAGTCAACCCGGCCGCACCGGCCCCGGCCGAGGCACACGAGCTCCTCGACCGTCTCGGCGCGGAACTGCTCGAGGCCGACGCGTTCCTGTTCGCGGTGCCGATGTACAACTGGAATGTGCCGGAACAGGTCAAGACCTGGATCGACCTGATCCTGAAGCACCCCCGGGTGGGGGTGCACGGTGACTGGCCGCTCAAGGGCAAGCCGGCGCTCCTGACGCTGAGCCGGGGCGGCGGCTACGGGCCCGGCACCCCGAAGGAGGGCTGGGACCACGCCACGCCCTACATGCGCACGATCCTGGCCGACGTCCTGGGCCTCGACCTGCAGATCGCCGAGGCGGAGCTGACCCACGCGTTCTGGAATCCGGAGATGGCGCACCTGCGGGGGCTGGCCGAAGAGTCGATGAAGACGGGGTACGAGCAGGCTGCCGAGCACGGGCTGCGGATCGCCAAGCTGAGCAGCGTCTGACCGCCCCGGGGTTCGTCCCGTAGATCGGCGGGAACTGCCCCCCGGCGGCACCTCCCGCACAGTGGATCCCCTGGCGAGCGTTCCTCCTCCGCCTTGCGACGCGCTCCGTTCGACGCGCACCTTGCGCCGCTCGCCGTGCGACGCTTCGACGCGGACGGCCGCTCGCCACCGCACCGATCTGCGGGACAGACCCTGGAACGATCGGCCTCAAGGCGTTCAGGAAAGGCTCGTGCGCCAACGCGACAGAAGTCGCCCTCCCGCATGAGACGGTCAGACGCCGAACTGGAGCCGGGGCGTGTCCGTCTCCAGCCGGGACAGCTGGCCGCCAAGCAGAAGGCAGGAGTCTGGCGATCCGCCCGCTCGCACCAACGGCCCCCGGACGAGGAGCCCGAGACCGAACAGAGCGCCTCCCTGAGGGAGAACCCCAGTTCAGCGGCGCCATGCGTGTGCCTGGTCGGAACCGCACGGCGAGTCACTTGATCCGGTTCATGCCGCCCTGTACCGGGCGGTCCGTTCACGCATCGCTCACGCGTTGGCGGCTGCTGAGCAGCGCGTGGTCAGACCTGGCCGAGGTCGATCTCCACCGGGAAAGGGGCTGTCACCTTGAGGACGCCGGTGAACACGTCTCCGTCCCGGTAGGTCTTCGTCGCGGGGTCGAGAACGTAGGTGTACACGAGAGGGACGCCTGTCACGGCCTGCTCGATCCGCCAGTAGAAGCCGATGCCTGCCTTGGCGTACTGGTCCACCTTCACGATCCGGTCGGTGGTCTCCGAGCCCGGCGACACCACCTCAGCGACCAGTAGCACGTGCTCAGGGCGGGTGGGGGTGACGTCGAGCGTGTCCGCGCGGTACACGACGACGTCCGGGCGGCGATTGGTGAGCGGAACGTCCTGAAGCCGGACGTCGAAGTCCGTGTCGGCGTTCCACTCCGGGCCCGCGGCGGCATCCAGGGCGTTCGTCAGGATCCGGGCCAGCCGGTTGGGTCGCTTGGACGCACTCGGACTCACGACGACCATCCCGACCAGCGGGGCCACGACAAGTGAGGAACCGACGCGGTGGCCTCGGCACCAAAAGAGCGGAAGAGGCCAAGGCCAGCAGTGCCGTGGCCACACCGGTGAGCGGCCCGCCAGCCATGACCACTGGGAGCGCACCGGCGAGAAGCCGTCGTCGGTAATGGTCTGGACGCCGGAGCACACCGGCCTCCTCCTCGACTATGTCGCGGAGGACCGCCTGGCCCACGCGCCGAGGCCGACCTGGGCGTCCAGGAGATACTCGGCCACTTCCCGATCACCATCAGGGCCGACACGTACACGAGCCCTTCCGGGGGCCGCACCCGAAGCGGAGCCCGAGCCCGACGGTGTGGAGCATTCTGGCCAGGAGTCAGTGCCCGATGATGCTGATCCGTGGGGCACTATTTGGGAGATCAACCCCCTGTCCAATCACGCACCGCTCACGCAAACGGCCCCGGACGACGAGTCCGAGGCCGAGTAAAACCCCTCCTCGGGGCCCGGGTGGGCAGGACCGCGATCGGTACAGAGACGCCGGAGAGGGCGCGGCGTTCGGCCCGTGGTCCGGAGATCTCCACGCCTTCCCCGCTCTCACCTCTTCCGTCGCGCTCCAAGGGTTGTGCGGGGGTTGCGCCTCTTGATCCTCGCCCTCCCCCGTGGGTCGCGGGCAGCGGGGGTCAGGCGCCAGTAGCCGTACGGGTTGTGGAAGAAGTCGTCATCCTCGAACCGTTCGCACTCCACACGGTTCAAGATCCAGCGCGTGGCGTCCTGCGCGATGCGGAAGCCCTCGCCGTTCTGGACGCCGTGGTCCGGCTGCTCGGTCAGCAGGTAGTACGACGCGATCTCCATGGTGGTCACCCACTCCCACAGCAGCTCCGGCTCGGGCACCGCGGTGCTTCCGGGGGCCAGCTCCACGTCGGCCTCGCCCAGGAGGTGCATGCCGCAGCTGTAGTAGACCTCCCCGTCGTGGATCACCGGCACGACCCACGCCCGGACGAGGGCGCCGACCAGGTCGTCCGCGGTCTCGGCGGCCGCCGCCTCGCTCGCCAGGGCCAGCCACCGCTCCCGACCGCAGGCCACCCCGCTGGACTCGTTCTTCACCGCGGTGGCTCCGTTGGCCAGCAGGGCCGCGGTGACGGCCAGCGCCCGGCGGGACACGTCGAGGCCGGTGGCCTGGGAGACGGGCGGTGACAGGACATAGGCGACCGAGTCGTGTGCGTCCACCGCGGCCCAGTCGTCGTCGCCGAAGTCGCCGAAGTCGTCGACGCCGGTGGCCCGGCGGGAAGTTGCCGCGACCTCGAACGCCTCACGCATCCGGGGGTCAGGCTCCCGCTGGAACTCGTCGAGCGTGAAGGCCCCCGCGCCCGCCTCCTCGACCACCCGGCTGATGACATCGGGATCCAGGCCCAGGCCGACCGCGCACAGCACGTGCCTCGGCGTCACACCGGACGCCGGGAACACGAAGCGCGTGCCATCGATGACGTGTCCTTGCCACACCTTGCTCATCGGCCCAGCATCGCAGATGTGCGTACGACGTTGTGATCTCTGTGGCACCAACAGACATTGTGGTCCGGCCCGTTCGCGCGGTTCCCCTCGTCCCCGGGAAAGCAGGGGCGCGGGGAACGGTCGGTCACGTCCGCCTCCACCTCTGGTTGTCCTGACCGTTGGTCGGCTTGCTTGTCCCAGGCGGAGCTGGCAGAGCGGGCCGGGATGACTCAGCCCCAGGTCTCCCGGATGGAGGGCGGCGACACCGTGCCGACTCTCCCGCTGCTGCGGCGCTTGGCCAAGGCCCTGCAGGGCACGCTGAACCTGATCATCGACGAAGGCGACTCGCATGTCACCTTCACCCCGCACGCCGCCTGAGCCACCGGCAGGCGGGCAGTCGGCCATAATCCCGAAGGGCACCCACGAGACTTCGTAGGTGCCCTTCCTCTGTGCCCCCGGCAGGATTCGAACCTGCGACACCCGCTTCAGGAGTTCGATCGGTGCCTGTCCCGGCTGCGGCCATCGACTGGTGTGACGGCTGGACAGAGTCGCTGATGTACGCCCCCGTCCGGCGTCGTTGATGTCAGCCGCGGATGTCAGAAGCCTTCTGATTCGTAGCTCTGAAGGGATCGGTTACCCGCAGTCGATGTCGGTCGATCCCCCGTGTAGGACCGGATCGGTGCTTCTACCGCCGATCCGCAGATGACCGCTGTCCCGCCCCCAGGACAGTTCGTATGTGCCTGCGCCGATGGGCCGGTAACCATCGTCGACCGTCCAGGATCCCGACGCGCCCAGGGCCAGGCCGGTGCGGCCCACCGCGTACACCTCGCCTTTGCCGATCACGAGAAAGGACGTCTCCCGCACCACGGCCGTGCAGCCCCCCGGCCCCGCAGGGCGCAGTACGCGGTACTCCACGTTCGAGATCAGGTCGTCTACGGCTCCCCATGTAGTGCCGAGTGCTGCCGTCACGATCAGCAGACTGCTCCCCAATCGTGTCCACTTGGCTCGCTTCCGCAGGAGCCTCGAAGCATCCGTCGGGCGGCCCACCCGGGTGAGGGCCCGTTGGAGAACGAGCGAAGCGACAAGGAGAACTGCACTCACGCCCCAGCCGGGGATCACCCGCCCCTGCACGACCAGCAGGAGACTGCTCCAACTCGCTATGGCGGCGAGTGCCAGGCTGCCGATGCCAGCTGCCGTTGAGACGGCGGGCGACAACCTCACGCTGTGCTGTGTACATGCTTCGGTCACGGCGGGTACGACTCTTTGGACATGCCGACAGTTGCGCTAAGCGGCCGAAGCGCGGAAAGTGCCCTGGGGGTGGCGACCTGCGTTTTCGCTGGGCCTAGCTTGTTCTTTATCTTCCGTCTGCGTCATAGGGCGGGGACGGACGGTTCCAGACGGCGTCTGACCGACTGACAACCTTTCGCAGTTCGCGGGCACTTCTGGGTGACATGGCCTGCATCACGGTGCCGAGTAGGGCTCGGGCTTCGAGGGGGTTGCCGCAGCAGTACCAGTGCACGTTGCCCCACTCGTAGTCGTGCCACAGATCTCGCTCGGGCTGGTGGACGTAGTTCTTCCACAGGTTCACAGCCGTGCTGACATCGCCTGGCTGCAGATAGTTGCGGGTGTCCTCGAGACGGGTGATCTCGGAGAGCGCGTGCGAAGACAGGCCGTCGATGACTGGCCTTGCACCCGTTGTCCGGTGGCTGCCGGGGGCGCCGGTACGGATCTGTCCTGGCCGTCTACGCGGCATGGACCTTTCGGTTCGTCGTCATGCGGTACATGGTGCCATGGTCTCGAATGGCGTCTCGAACGGATTCGCTCACATGGGGGTTCGCCGGACGCGGGGGCGAAACCAGGTCGGGTGCCTCGGCGGTGAAGTCGCGGCGCACGAAGTCCGGGGCGGCCGGCCGCTTCCCCGGCCGGGTCAACCCCCGCCGTCTGCGCACCTTCCGCGCGAGCAGGCCGAGCTCGGCCATGATCTTCGCGACGGTGTTCACCGAGACCCGCCAGCCCTGCCTCACCAGCCTGATCCAGATCTTCGGCGAGCCGTAGGTGCCGCCGGAGTCGTCGAACTCCTCCTGCACCGCCTCGATCAGATGCTGTCTGCGCAGCTCACGACAGGTGGGCCGACGGGTGCGGTGCTTGTAGAACCACGCCTCACTCACGCCCAGGGCGCGGCAGGAGACGCGGTGCGAAATGCCGTGCTCGGTCCTGAAGTCGCTGATCACCCCGACCACTTGAGCCCAGCTCCTTGTTGTCTCGCCTGAGCTGGGCGTTCTCCCGCCGTAGACGCTCCAGCTCGTCATTCCCACCGGCCGGTGCGGTCCCTGCCCGACGGGCACGGGAGACCCAGCTCGCCAGGGTGGTCTCGTTGATCCCCAGATCCTCGGCGACCTCCGCGATCGTCTTGCCGGTCTCCGTGACGATCCGCACAGCCCCCTCACGGAACTCCGGATCGAACTTCCGTCGATTCTCCGCCATGACTCCCAACTTCCCCTGCAGTCACAGTCTTCACGCTACGAGGGGAGGGACACAGGCCCGCATCCCCGAGTATCGGGACTGGCACTGCGAGCGGGACTTCGTGCCCGACTACCGGTACCTCAGGCAGGTCTCTACCAGGTCCTCCAGTACGGCCGCCCGCGCCGCCGCTGGATGCTGAAGTCCCCCATGCACCTGGAGAACCTGGACGCCCTGCGCACGGTGTTCCCCGACGCCACGATCGTGTGGCGCCACCACGACCCGGTCACGGTCGCGGCCTCCTTCTGCAGCCTGATCGAGCACGGCATGGCGGTCAGAGCCCGCCCCGTTGACCTGCCCGGCATCGGCGCCGTCTGTCTCGACCTGCTGAGCCGCACCGTGACCCGCGGCCTATCCGCCCGGGCCGACGTTCCCCGGAGCAACTCGTGGACGTGCCGTACTCCTGGCTGGACTCCGATCCCGCCGCCGAAGCCCGAAGCTCTACGCCGCCGTCGGCGCCCCCTGGACCCAGGCGGACGCGGCCCGGCTCCCCGCGCCCGTCGCCCGCCCCAAGGGCACCCGCCGCCACACCTACGGCCTGACCCCCGCCGACGTCGAGGCCGCGTTCGCGGACTACGTCGTGCTGCGGGCGGAGGTGGATCGCCGTGTCGTCGACCTAGGTGAGCTGCGCGGGGATCCGACGATGAATGTCCTCCAGAAGGTCCCGCATCGCCATGTGGAAGATCTCGGCCTGGTGTTCGCCGACGAAGGAGGTGTGCCCGAAGGCTTCCAGGACGACCAGGCCGTGCATGTGCCCCCATGCGCCGAGGAGGAGAGCGGTCGCGGGCGGCGGCAGGGTTTCCCGGCCGTGCGGAAACAGGAGGTGCAGATGCGCCCGGAGAGCCGGTGAGAGCGCCCGGGTGTCGGCCGCGGCCAGTTGTGCCGTGGTGAATCCGGCGAACATCTCGCGCTGGAAGATCTCACCGATCCGGCGCATCGCCTGCGTGGTCGGGCCCTCGACGGGTGCCTCATAACGGCGCAGGGGCGCTCCGTACAGCAGTTGGAACCGCTCGACGTGGGTGATGGCCCATCGGCGATAGCTCTTGGCGGCGGCCATGAACGGCAGCTCGGTGGGTTCGTCCGCCACTGTGTCGACAGCTGCCGTCACGGCGTCGGCCAGATCCTCGTACGCCTTGGCGACAAGAGCCGTAACGAGGGCGTCCCGGTTCGGGAAGTAGTGGTAGAGCCCCTGCACGGTCATGCCGAGGCTGCGGGCGACCGCTCTCAGGGACAGGGCGTGCGGCCCGTGCTCGGCGATGTAGCTCTCGGCGGCGTCCACTACCTCCCGGGTGGCGGCGGCCCGACGTCGCTGGCGCAGGGTTGGCGAGGCCGTCGCGTAAGCGTCTGCGGACATGCGGGAGAATTTCGGCGGCAGTGAGGACTCTGCCCTCCACATCGTCATCGGCCAGTCCGTGGCCGACCCACTGGCGTCGTACGCGGGCCAACTGGCCGCGCTCAAGGGCGTCGAGCGTGTCGAGACCAGCACGGGCATCTACACGGCGGGACAGTCCACGGCGACCGGCCCGGCCAACCCCGCTCTCGGCCGGCCCGACGCCCAGCGGATCAGCGTGGTGAGCGGCCTGACACCGAAGTCGGCGGCGGCCGAGAGCCTGGTCAAGCAGGTGCGCTCGGTCACCCCGCCCCCCGGGGCCCGACCCCTGGTCGGGGGGAATGACGCCGTACTCGTCGACGCCAAGGAATCCATCGCCGACAGACTCCCCCTGGCCGGCGTCCTGATCGTCCTCACCACCTTCCTGCTGCTCTTCCTGTTCACCGGCAGCGTCGTGCAGCCGCTGCGCGCGCTGGTCCTCAACCTGATCAGCCTGGGAGCCACCCTCGGCGTCATGACCTGGATCTTCGACGACGGCAACCTCTCCTCCCTCCTCGGCTTCACCGCGCAGCCGATGGAGATGACCATGACCGTGCTGATGTTCTGCATCGCCTTCGGCCTCTCCATGGACTATGAGGTCTTCGTCACCAGCCGGATCAAGGAACTCCACGACCAGGGTGCCGACAACGAGACCGCCGTGGTCAACGGCCTCGGCCACACCGGACGCATCGTCAGCGCGGCCGCCCTTCTGCTCGCGGTGAGCTTCTTCGCCTTCGGCACCGCCAAGCTCAGCTTCATGCAGATGTTCGGCCTCGGCAGCGGACTGGCCATCCTCATCGACGCCATCGCCGTACGCGGCGTCCTCGTCCCCGCCACCATGCGCCTGCTGGGCCGCTCCGCCTGGTACGCGCCCGGCTTCCTACGCACGTTCCACGGACGCTACGGCCTCAGCGAAGGCGGCCCTCAGCCGACGCCCGCACCCGGCCCCGTAGCAGCGGCTCCGGTACACACGGAGAACTCCACCAGGGTCTGACCAGCGGGAGCCTGTAGTGCACAGGCACCGGCACACGTGAGTGGCTGGTGCGGATGCACCAGAGGAAGACGGCGGCGGAGGACGATGCCCGGCAGGGGCGCCGGAGGGAAGTGTGGGAGGCGCGTGAATCTCGCGCACTCCCCTTTCCCAGCGGTGTCTGGAGTGATCAACAGGTGTTGAAAGGGACGTCTACGTCCGAAGCTGTGGTTGTGGGGGCCCCGGCCCTTATCGGAAGGCTGTCGATCGGTGCCCTCGGCATCCTGGCACTGGCCCTCGGCGCCTTGCAGTCAGTGGTGGAGCCCGCGCTCCCGCTGCTGCAACGCGAGTTGGGGGTCAGTCCTGGCGAAGGGGCCCTGATCGGCAACGTGTTACTCATCACCGGCGCGGTCGTCACACCCGTCGCAGGCACACTCGGCGACCGCTACGGCGGGAAGCGGGTGCTGATCTGCCTGATGGCCGTTGTCTCGGCCGGTGGTCTGCTGGCCGCACTGGCGCCGAACCTGCCGGTGTTGTTGCTCGGTCAGGTATTGCAGGGCGTCATGGTGGGTGCGCTGCCCCTCTCCTTCATCCTGGTGCGCAAACACCTCTCGCCAGGAGCGTCACAGGTGGCGATCGGGCTGGTCGCCGCGCTGTTCACCGGCGGCGGCATGGTGGGCATGCTGTTCGCCGGGCCGGTCTCGGAACGATTGTCCTGGCACTGGATGTTCGCGCTGCCGACGATCGTGATCATCGCGACGACATCGGCCGTGAGCCGGCTGATGCCGCATGATCCGCCGATCCGGTCGGACAGCGGGATCGACTGGCCCGGGGTGGTGCTGCTGAGCGGCACGCTGCTCGCGTTCATGCTCGGACTCGTGACGGTAACGAGGGACGGCGGCCTGCCGCCACCCGCTGTCGGAGCCATCGCGGTGGCCGTGGCCGCCCTCGCGACCGGATGGGTCGCCGTCGAGCGCCGGGCGGCCGCGCCGATGGTCGATCTGCGCATGCTGGCGAAGCCCGCGATGTGGCATGCGTGCGTGCTCACTTTCGTCATCACCACCAGTTCCGGGATGGTGCTCCTTCTGCTCCCGCAGCTGTTCGCGGTATCGGCCGACGGGTACGGCTTCGGAGCCGGCACCACCGCCATCGGACTGTTCCTGCTGCCCGGCGCCATCGTCGGGGCGGCGAGCGATTCGGTCGGCGGGATCGCGGCCCGGCGGTTCGGTCCGCGTGCCGTGGTCATCGTGGGCACGGTCGTCACGGCGGCCACGATGATCGCCCTGGCGTCGCTGCACAGCGCGGAATGGCAGCTCGTTCTCGCGAAGGTGCTGACCGCGTTCGCCGCGGGCGTCACCACCACGGCGTTGCTCGCCGGCACCGCCACCGCCGTCGAGACCAAGGACGCCGGCATCGCCACCGGCCTGCTCGTGGTGACCCGCGTGATCGGCGTCGCCCTGGGCGCCCAGATCGGTGGCGGGATCCTCGACGCCGGGGCCGACCCGGTGTCGGGTCAACCGGCCGAATCGGCCTTCGCCACAGGTTTTGCCGTCGCCGGCCTCGTTGCCGCGTTGGCACTGCTCGTCGTCCGTTTCATGAAAAAGGGAGCCCAGGTATGACACCGACCGGTCTGTCGATGGACGCGACTACCATCGGGAAGCGCAACGTCCTGATCTCCGGGGCAAGTATCTCCGGACCCGCGCTGGCGTACTGGCTGCACCGGTCCGGATGGGCGGTCACCGTGGTCGAGAAGGCGGGCGCCCTGCGCGACGGTGGATACCCGATCGACATCCGCGGTACCGCGACAGAAGTGGTCCGGCGTATGGGGATACTGCCGCACCTGCGGGACGCGCACATCGACATGCGTCGCTGCACCTTCCTCGACGCCGACGGCGGTGAAGTGGCCTCGGTCAGCCCGTACGCCGTTGTCGGCAGTGTCGAGGGACAGGACCTGGAAGTGCGTCGTGGGGATCTGGCCGCGCACCTCTACGCGATCATCCGCGACGACGTGGAGTTCCTGTTCGCCGACTCCATCGACACCCTCGACCAGTCCGAACATGGGGCCGACGTCACGTTCCACAGTGGGCAACAGCGCACGTTCGACCTGGTGGTGGGCGCCGACGGTATGCACTCACACATCCGCGCTTCCCTGTTCGGCCCCGAAGAACAGTTCCACCGCTACCTCGGCTACTGCTTCGCCCTGTTCACCATGCCGAACACCTTCGGGCTCTCCCACGAGCTCATGATGTGGAACGCCCCGGGGAAGGCCGCGGCCCTTTACGCCGTCGGGGACAACGACGAGGTGCACGCCTTCCTGAACTTCCACCGACCGGAACCGCCGTCCGATGCCCTCCGGGACCCCGAAGTGCAGCGGGACCTGGTCGCCACGACCTTCGCGGACGCGGGATGGGAGGTGCCTCGCATGGTCGACGCCATGCGCGACGCGGACGACCTGTTCTTCGACACGGCCGGTCAGATCCGCATGCCCCGCTGGTCCAGCGGCCGCGTCGCTCTCGTCGGCGACGCCGCGTACGCACCCTCGTTCCTCACCGGACAAGGATCGAGCCTCGCACTGGTCGGCGCCTACATGCTCGCCGACGCCCTGGCCACGAACCGGGACCACACTGCGGCCTTCGCCGCCTACGAACGCGACGTTCGCGAGTTCGTAGCCGTGAATCAGGCACTCGTCGACAGCGGTGCGGCCACACTCTTCCCCACCACGGTGCGGGCCCTGGAGCAACGCAACACCGTGCTGCGTGGCCTCGACACCCTGCCCTCCGCGCCGGCACGACCGGCCCACTCGGCCCTTGTGCTGCCCGAGTTCGCCCCGATGCCGTGACCTGATACGGCAACGGATACGCGAGATCGACGAGGAACTCGTGGATTCCAGTCCGGGCTGCCGCCGTGATGTGACTCAGCACGCACAGCCAGCGGCCGTTCCGGCTCTTAGGCGTCGAAGAGTTGGCCACTTGTAGTGGGCCGTGCTCGTCACCTGCCCCGTCAAAACCGCGGTATCGCCGTACACCCGGATCCTCGGCCGGCTGACGTTGGTCATTGCCGAGTGGGTCAACTCCCCGGACTCGACGAGCGAGAGGAACTGGTCCCTGGCGGAGACGCCCGACGCGGAGACGATGACCCCCTCATCGGCCATGAAGCCACCGATCCGGGTGGCGTCGTTGGAGACGATGGCTTCCGCCCAGTCCTTCGCGAGGGTGATGAGCCGGGTGTGGACAGGGTCGCCCTCGGGACCCTTTCAGGGAGCAGCGATGTCGCCCATCGTTCGAATCCAGTGCGGAATGCTGGCTGCCTCTGTCTGTCACGCCGACGACCGGCCTCTGCGGAGTGTGCGGAAGCTCGGTACAAGGCGCAGGTCGCATGCCCCGCTCGTGCACCCGCAATAGCGCCTCCGCCGTGGACTTCGCTACGGCAGGCGGTCGGTGCCGCCGTCGGGGGCGGCGTGGGCCAGGCCCGTCCGGTAGGCGATGACGACGAGTTGGGCCCGGTCGCGGGCCTCCAGCTTCGTCATGGCGCGCTGCACGTGCGCGCGGACGGTGAAGGGGCTGAGGAACATCCGCTCGGCGATCTCCTGGTTGGACAGGCCGGTCGAGACCAGGGCCACCATCTCGCGTTCGCGCGGGGTGAGCAGGGCGAGTTGTTCGGCGTGCTGCGGCGAGGGGGTGTCCGGTGTGGCCAGGAAACGGGCGACCAGGGAGCGGGTCGCGGCCGGAGACAGAAGAGTGTCGCCGTCGGCGATCGTACGGACGGCGTCCGCCAGGTCCTCGGCCCCGATGCCCTTGCCGATGAAGCCGCCGGCCCCCGCGCGCAGCGCCTGGGCGACGTATTCGTCGGTCTCGTACGTGGTGAGGATCAGGATGCGACTGGCACGCAGTTCCGGATCCGCGCAGATCTCCGACGTGGCGGTGAGACCGTCCGTCCCAGGCATACGGATGTCCATGATCACCACGTCCGGGCGCAGATCCCGGGTGAGTCGCACCGCCTCCCTGCCGTCACCGGCCTCGCCCACCACGATGATGTCGTCGGCGGTGTCGAGAAGCATCCGGAAGGCACCGCGCAGCAGAGCCTGATCGTCCGCGAGCAGAACCCTGAGCGTCACGACGCGTCCCCGGCCTCTGCGTCGCCGGTCCGTCCGTGGACTGTCGTTCCGTCAGTCATTGGCCCCTCGATGGTTGTTGCTTCGTCAGTGTTCCCTGTCGTATCGCCCCGTGTGGTGTTCTTGGCGGGCGGCAGGGGCAGCTGAGTGGAGACGAGGAAGCCGCCCCCCGGGCGCCTGCCGGCGGAGAGTTGTCCCCCGACCGCTGTGGCACGCTCCCGCATCCCGATCAGGCCGTAACCAGGCGGACGGTCCACTACGGCGGACGCCCTCGGCCCCGTGGGCGCGGTCGGCGCCGTACGCGCGCCCCCTCCGTCGTCGGCGACGGTGATGGTCACGCGATCGCGGCCGAAGGCGAGGCGCACCCGGGCGCTGCCGGTACCGGCGTGCTTGGTCACGTTGGTCAGGGCCTCCTGGACGATGCGGTAGGCGGTGAGGTCCACTCCCGGCGGCAGCGGCCTTGCCGTGCCCTCCTGGTGCACCGTCACCTCCAGACCCGCGCGGCGGAAGGACTCCAGGAGCGTGGGAAGCCGGGACAGGCCGGGCGTCGGTTCGGCGGGCGTGGCCGCGTCCCCGGACTGACGCAACAGACCTACCGTGGCCCGCAGTTCGTCGAGCGCGTGTACGGTGGTCTCGACGAGTTCCCTGAGGCTCGTGCGGGTCTGTTCCGGGCGGGTGTCGAAGAGGTGGGCGGCGACCGCGGCCTGCGCGTTGGCCAGGGTGATCTGATGCGCTACGAGGTCGTGCAACTCCCGGGCGATGCGCACCCGTTCCTCGGCCACTCTCTGGCGCGCCTCGCTGTCCCGGCTCTCCTCGGCCCGCCGGGCCCGCTCCTCCACGGCCGCCAGATAGGCCCGTCGGTTCCGTACCGAGTGACCGAGTACGCCGGCCACCAGCGGGAACGCCGCCACCGCTCCCACCCTGCTCGCGTCCTGCCACGAGAGGGCCCCGAACAAGGGGGTGGAGGCGACCAGCAGTGCCGCGGAGATGAGCAACACCGCGCCCGCCGCGCGCCGTTCGTTGCGCACGGTGAGCGCGTACGAGTAGGCGGTGATCACGGCAGGGGCCACGACGAGCGGGCTCAGCAGGAGGCCGAGTACCGGCCCCAGCACCCCGCAAGCGGTCGTGACCACCATGGCGGCCAGGGGCGCCCGGTGCCGCACCGGCAGCGCGGCACAGGACACCACGGCGATGAGGTAGGCGGCGGCGGACGGCGGTGACAGCGTGCTGCCGTCGTCCTGCACCACGCCGCCGAGCAGGCAGAGCGCGAACGCCGCCGCCGTGACCGCTGTCTCCCGCCACCACGTGACGCGTGATCGCGGGCCACCGCCCCCCGTGTGCGTCATGGTCGGTTCAGTGCTGCCGCCGGCCGACGGGGAGCCGCCGCACCGCCGCGTCCGGGTCGGTGGCGGGGGCCGGGACATGCCTGCTCGGTTTCTCGCCCTCGGTATCCACATTTCGGCAGCACACGGTTCAGGATACGAGGCAGCCACCAGGCCCGGTGGCCGAGCAGTGCCAGGACCGCGGGCACAATCGCCATCCGGACCACGAAGGCGTCGAAGGCGACGGCGGCTGCCAGCCCGACGCCCGTCGTCTGGATGGTCGGGCTGCTCATCCCTACGAATCCGGCGAAGACGCTGATCATGATGATCGCCGCCGCGGCCACCACCCGTCCGCTGTGCCGGAACCCGCTGACGACCGCCTCGCCGGGGGACGCGCCATGGACGTAGGCCTCCCGCATCCGGGCGAGGAGGAAGACCTCGCAGTCCATGGCGAGGCCGAAGACTATGCCGATGATGAGTATCGGCATCAGCGACATGACCGGTCCGGTCTGCTCGATGCCGAGCAGGCCTGCCACCCAGCCTCACTGGAAGACCGCGACCGGGTCGTGGCGGCATGCACGGCTTCGCCGCTCCCATGCTGCTCTGAACAAGCTGCGGGGAGGGTCGTGAGTGCCGGTGTCGGTCGTTGGCGGTTGCTGGGGTTGCTGTACTTCGTTGCTGTACCGCTCACAGGTCCACTCGGTACTCCGTCTCCCGACTTCCCTGCCGCAGCACGACGTGCGCTGGCCTGAAAGGCACATCGCGGAGAGTTGGCTCCATGACCTTGAAGAGCGCTTCCGCATCCTTCCCGTAGGCGTACAGCACGGCTTCGCCGCCGCCGAACTCGTTCCCGTCGACCTCGCCGACTCCTGCCTGCTCGACGGCGACCGCCATGGCCCGCTCAGCGTCGAAGATTGCTTCGCGCTCAGCACGCGAGCCGTACTCGTCGTCGCTGAGGCGGTAGCGGGCAACGACGGCTTCTTCTGGTGCCTCCGGTTCGGGGAGAGCAAAGAGCGTGTCCATGTCCGCACCATCCCACCAGCCTCTGACAACGCGCTCGTGCCAGCCCGCCGCCCCCCATGAAGGTGCACGCTTTCCAACCGTGGTGGTGGGATGGTGGGCGTCGTTCAGGGGCGTTCACCTGCGTTCACCGCTGTCCGGGAGTGCTAGTGGCATCGGCCTCGGATCTGTTGCGAACGGCCCTGAACCAAGCTGAATGAGACGGAAACTGAGACGGGGACCCCATGGAACGAGTGGAAGTCGAGCTGTTCACCGATGCTGGCAACGACGCTGTGGTGCGTCTGCCTGGCCGTCGCTTTCCTGGGGTCTTGGTCCAGGGCGACACCCTCAGAATCCTCTCCGCCGACGTGGCCGAACTTGTCGAACTCTGCGCGGCCGGCGAGCTGGAGGAGGCCCGCCAAGCGGCAAGCCTCCTCCAGGAGGAACTCGGGGCGAAGCTACAGCGCTACACCGATGCTCTCGACGCCCACGGAGAGCGACACCCCTTCTGATCCGTAGCTCCAGCACGACTACCGTGCGGGGGCGGTTACTGGGGTTGCGGCACCTGGCTGCTGTACCGCACGATCCAATCGGGGGGACCATGGAACGGCATGTGCTGGGATCGCTGTTGATCGGAGATGACGAGGCGTCCGTGATAGCTCTGGCCGCCCTCCGCGGCGGCGCCCCCTACTCGGTGGAGGAGCGGGTACAACCCACTGGTGCGCATGCGGGAGTCTTCAGTCGCCGACTTCAGCGCATGCGGATGCGCGGGTTCGAACCTCCTGGCCTGGAGCGAGCCGTACAGCTCATCAGGGAATATGGCCGGCCGGTGCGCGCAGCGCTGATCGATCCTGACAATCGGACACGGTTCACCCTGCTCTTCCTCACCGAGGACGGCAGCGCACTCGTGGCCTGCGTTAGCTGGCCACGGCCGCTGGTTGCCACGAAGCCACTGCTTTAGGACCGACGCCCAAGTCGCGCTCACCCACATCGAGGCCGACATCACGCGCGGCCAGTGGTCGGACCCGGACGCCGGGGCGGTGAACTTCGCGGAGTACGCGACGGCATGGCTCCGGGACCGGAAGCTCGCCGACCGCACTCGTGAGCGGTCTGAGTCCGTCATGCGGTTGCACATCCTGCCCACCTTCGGCGCCGGGACCATGGCGGACGTGACGACGGCTCGTGTGCGCAGCTGGCGGGGGAAGCTCCTCGCGGCTGGCATCGGCGAGCCGACGGTGGTCAAGGCGTACCAGCTGCTGCGGGCCCTGATGAACACAGCTGTGGACGACGAACTGATCCGGCGCAATCCGTGCCGTATCAAGGGCGCCGATCGCTACGACGTGCCCGAGCGGCCGGTCCTCTCGGTCACCGAAGTCTTCGCCGTCGCCGATGCCATCGCCCCGCGCTACCGACTGCTCGTCCTCCTGGCCGCGTTCACCACTCTGCGCTTCGGTGAACTCGCCGCCCTGCGCCGTCGGGACATCGACCTGGAGGGGCTGACCGTCAGCGTCCGCCGGTCTCAGGCCGAGTTGCAGAACGGCCGCCTCTTCGACAAAGCACCGAAGTCCGCTGTCGGCGTACGTGCCATCTCGTTCCCCGCCGAGCTGCTCGACGACGTGACGGGCCACCTGGAACAGTTCGCCGCGCCCGGCCGCGACGGACACGTCTTCGTCGGCCCACAGGGCGGCCAACTTCGGCGAAGCAATTTCCGTGGCGGCCAGGAAGACGGCGGGCGTCACGTCGGAGCTCCACTTTCACGATTTCCGCCACACCGGCAACACCTTGGCCTCGACCGCCGGTGCCAGCACCCGTGAGCTGATGACCCGCATGGGCCACAGCAGCTCGCGCGCCGCGCTGATCTATCAGCACATGACCAGCGACCGCGACCGGGCCATCGCTGATCGGCTCGGGGCCATGATCCGTGAGGGTGGGGGAGAGGCCGTCTCGGACTAGAGGATCCGGCCGTCCACACAGCCGTAGTGGCACGCGTGTCGCACGCCCCCGAACACGACGAAGGGCCAGCCTGGGAGGAAACCCTCCTGAGCTGGCCCTTTTCCTGTGCCCCCGGCAGGATTCGAACCTGCGACACCCGCTTTAGGAGAGAAGGTGCAACCGGCACCGGAACTTACGAGAAGTTCCGAGAAGCTTCAAGAGGCTATCTGACCTGCGAAAACAGGAACTTCTAAGGAGTCCCGCGAACCCCCTCGGGGGTGTTGTGGATTTCATGTGGATTCCAGGCCCTACACGGCCCTCAACGTTCGAACACCCTCAGTCTCAGGCGCCATCCGGGCCCGCACCTGAGCCGCCACATCCTCCGGCGCATGCTGATAGATCCACGTCACCTTCGACCCACGCTCGTGACCCAAGACCGCCTGAGCGTCCTTCTCCGGAATCCCCAGATCCTTCAGCCACGTCGCGAACACGTGCCTGAGGTCATGCACCCGCGGCCACCACTCATCCCGACCGGTCTCCGGATTCCGCACCTGCCTGGCCAGCCCCGCAGCCTGAATGGCCGGCACCCACACACGACGGAAGTTGTGCCTCGTCAAGACACCGCCCTGCGGACCGCGGAACACCAACTCGTCCGCATGCAGGTCGTACGGGTCGTCACCGATCGGGGTCACCGTCGCGTCCGGCCGGTGCCGAGCCACCATCGTCCGGACCGCATCCGCGGCAGCCGGCGTGAGCGGCACGGTGCGGAATCCGGCAATGCTCTTGGGCGCGGACTTCCGGAACAAGCGCCCGTCGTCCTCACTGAGCACTTCCTTCACCTTGAGGTGCTGAGCCTCCAAGTCCACGTTCTCCCACCGCAGACCAGTCGCCTCACCCCACCGCATACCCGTGTTCTCCAAGAACACGATGAGCGGCCGGTAGTACGAGGGCAGTGCCGCAACGATCAGCGCGACCTGTTCTCGCGACGGAGGACGCACATCGTCCGGATGCTTCGCCGGCGGCTCGCCGATGTCGAGGTCGGCGGCAGGGTTGAACGGGATGCGACGGCCGTCCTTCACCGCGGCCTTGAGCATCTGGTTCAGCACCTCGTGCACCTTCTTGCGGGTGTGGTAACCCTTCACCTCCTTCGTGACCCACGCCTGGAGCTCGATGTACTCCAGGTCGCACAGCCGCCAGGTGCCCCACTTCGGCTTGATGTGGGCGTTCCAGTTCGACAGCTTCCGATTCCGTGTCGTCACGGCCCGGTCTGGCTGCGCCGCCCACCACAGCTCCCACCACTGGGACATGGTGATCTCGCCGCGCTTCGGGTCGGCGTACGTCCGCTTCCGCACCTTGGTGCGGATCTCGTCGAGGAAGGCCTCCGCCTTCTTCTTGCCGCCCTCCGAGATGGGGAAGTTCTTCGCCTTCTGCTTCCCGTCCGGGCTCCGGTAGCGGGCCTGCCAGGCGCCGATGCAGTCGCGCCGACGGCGCCGGTCGCCGTGCTTCTCGGGCGGGTACTTCTCCATGCAGAGCATGCATCCGCAGCCCTGCTCGCGTAGCTGGCGCGGGTTGTTCGAGGTTCTACGCCCCATGGTTCGCCACCTGTTCGTTCCTTCTCTGTTCTGGCACGCGGGGCGTCAGGTCGACAGGTTCCCCGCACCAGCAGACTGCACCCAACTCGGGCTGGATGACTTGAAGTTCAGAGAGAGCGGCACGAACGGCGGTCACGGTGTGTGTCAACGGCACGGACGCCGGGAGGGTGATGGTGCCGGAGTCAGCATCGTAGATGCGGGGAGTGTTGCAGAGGCTGAATCGGATGCGGACGCACATGCATACCCCCGAGTTCGCAGGTGGAGTTGCCCTGGGAGCCGAAGGGGGAGAGCATCGGCCGTGACGTCCGACCGTACCCCCAACGGGGGGAATATGCGACCACTGTGTGGCGTGTTGTTGTCGAAGACTCACACGCAGTGAGCGAAGTCGTTCGGTTGGAAGCTACGAGAAACGCGACTGGTTGCGCTCCGCGAGCGCCCGCATCTCGATCTCTTTCATCTCCTGCTGCTCTGCCGTGAGTTCGGCGAAGAGGGCGAAGAGGCGCTCCTCGCGGCTCTTACTGAGAGGGCCGGGCCGCTCGCGGCCGAGGGCTGCGAAGAGGCGCTCCTCGGTGAACTTGGGGTAGGCCTTGGCGAGGGCTACGACGGAGGCGCGGCGGGGTTTCTTCTGGCGGTGGACCCACGTTCCTACGGCGGCGGAGGAGACGCCGATGGCTCGCGCGATGTCGCTGTCGCTGACCTGGTATTCGTCCTTGAGGGCAGCGAGCGCCTGCGCGAAGTCCTCGACAGGGGGGGTGCTCTCGGTCTCCACGCGCTAAGGGTGCCCTCACGCTTCTACTTTTAGCAAGTGAAAGTAGAAGCGTGGCGCAAAGCAATGCGGCGCGCGATCATGTGATTACGCGCCGTGCTGCGCGAGCGTGCGCCGCTCGATTAGAACACGGATTCGATTCACCCACCAGGCCCTGAACTTCTCGACACTTTCCTGCAAGTTCTCGTTGACAGGGCTTCAACTTCAACTGTAGAAATGCATCAACGCACCAGCGATGGAGCGGCAACCAACACCACCTGGCACGGGGAACACATGCCGAAACTCAACCGCAAGGGCGAAGGCAAGCCACTCAGAGACGCCATGGATCGAGCCGACCTCACCATCGAGGAACTCGCCGAAGCGACAAAGGAAGTGGATCCCGCCGGCAAGGGCATCAGCCCCGCCACCGTCGGGCGCCTGACCTCACGCGGCAAGAGCGCGCGCGACAGATGCGAACTCACCACCGCCTGGTTCGTCGCCGAGGCACTGCACCGGCGGACGAACGCCCCCCTCCAGGACCTCTTTGCCATGCCCCCACATTCAACTTCAACCGAAGAAAGGTCAAGGTCTGATGCAGCGAACGAAGCGTGAGCGCCGCGTCCCCCTCCCGGCTGGCCTCGTCCCCCTGCTCACCCAGCGCGAGATCGAGACGTACTACGGCGTCTCCACCTGGCAGATCGACCAGTGGCGCAAGGCCGGCATGCCCGACGAGCCGTTCGCCGGCCAGGGCCGCCGCTACGACCTGGCGAAGTGCCAGGCCTGGCACGAGGCGAACGCGACGGACGGCCGTGCCTGGTCGACGGACGGTTCGCGGGAGCTGGCCCCGACGGGCTGACGGCTCTCCAAAGAAGACGGGGCCGCCCGGACCATGCCCGGTCCCGACAGCCCCTCGGCAATCCACCAGCACATCGAAGGAGTGGATCACCTTGAACGCATCATCTCAGACCAGCAGCGGGGTTCTGCCGCTGCATCAGGCGCCGCAGGCGTGGACGGACCGTGAGGGCGACCGGTGGGTCGCGAACGGTCGGACGTCGTCGGGTGAGCGGTTGCTGGCTTGCCCGGAGCCGGCGAGTCCGGAGGACGCGGGTGAGGGCGACAGCTTCGCGTGGACGTGGCGTCTGGTGGAGACGGCGTTTGGTCCGCTGAAGCCGGTGTCGTTGTGAGCGCCCCGGTGTCGCATGACCCGCTGGTTGTGACGACGAAGGGGGGCGTGACGTGGGTGCGTCGCGCGGTCACGCAGGACGGGCGCGGACTGTACGCGGTGACCGACTCGTGCAGCTGCCCCGAGTTCCTGATGGCGACGTTGGTTGAGCTGGCGGGGCAGGGGATCGCGGGTACGGCGGATGCGTTGCCGATGCCGGTCGTACCGGAGCCGCAGGCTTCCGCTGGCGGGTACCCGCTCGCGTTGCCGTGGGCGGCGCTCATGGACGACGACGACCTGGCGGAGTTCCTCAACGAGTTGGGTGAGGCGGCGATCCGCAGTCTGGATCCTCGGGAGGCTCTGGCTGAGGTTGAGCGGGCGTGCGGCACGTGGCGTCTGATTGCGGAGGCGCAGCACGGTCACAACACGGCGCCGGGCCCGGATGCGGCGGGCCAGTCGTTCGCGGAGCGCGCCGAGCGCGAGTCGGATCCGGCCCGTCGTGTGGCGTGGCGGATGCTCGCGGCTGACGTGCCCGATGGGGAGCACTTCGCGCAGGTCCATCACTCGTATCGGCTGGGTCACGACCTGCCCGAGACGGGCGGTGCGAAGTGAACGCCGAGCAGTGGAACGAGCGCTACCCGATTGGCACGCCCGTGTTCGCCTACCCGGGCGCCCGACCGGCAGTGGACCCCGAAGCCGAGCAACTCGTCACCCGTACCCGCAGCAAGGCCGAGGTGCTCGGCGGCCACACGGACGTGGTCTGGGTCGACGGGCACGGCGCCTGCATCGCCCTCACGCACGTCGACCCGATCACGTGCTCCGACGAGCACCCCGCCATGGAGTGCGGAGGTCGGGGCAGCGAGTGCTCTTGCCCGTGTGGCGTCGAGTGCTCGTGTGGTGGCTGCTGCGGCTGCTGTGAGGCGGTCTGCGGTCACGACTCCTGGTGTGAGTCGGTGCGTCCGACGCCGTCGCGGGCGGAGATGTTCGCGTACTTCGACGACATGTTGTCGGCGCCGTACCGGTTCCCGGTGGGTGAGACCCGGTGAGCCACACCCACAGCCTCGCCGAGTGGGCGGCGTTCCTGTCGCTCGGCATCGCCGTCCACGCGTCGTTCTCCGTCTTCTGGTTCCTGCTGGTCGACGCGCACCGCAGCGACTTCGACCCGCGCCCGTGGCTGGCCCGCGTGCTCGGCTCCGAGGCGCTGTATCCGCTGCTGCGCGAGTGGGACACCGCACGGCACGCCTCCCGTGAAGCGCTCCGAGATGCCGCCGCTCTCCTTCTCCTCCTCACCACCTCCCCGAAGGGGGCCCTCCGATGAACCGTGTCCGCCTGTACCTGCACCGCCTGTTCCGCCGCCCCGCCGTCACCGGCCCGATGCGGCTGCACACCCGCCGCGTTCCGGACGGCGTGTTCCTCGACCTGGAGGAGTACTTCGTCCACGTCATCGAGACGCTCGCCGACGACGAGGACGCCCTGGCCCTGCTGATGGAGATCAAGGAGGACCGGGAGGTCTCCCGCGAGCACGACGGATGGCAGCCGGAGAAGCTGCTGATGGAGCACCTGGCGTTGATCGTCGGGTGGGAGGTGCCGGTTCGCGGGAAGTCGCTGGCTCGTCTGGCGGACCGGCTGCGGGCGGCGGAGCCGAAGCCGGTCGTGATCCCCGCGCAGCGCACCCAGGGGGGTGCGGCGTGAGTACCCCGATCGTTCGCCGCCGGAAGCGGCCCACCGTGGTCGACACCATCCAGTGGACCGGCACCAACGAGGCCGATGTCCGTGCCTTCGCCGGGGCCATCCACTTCCACACCGTTGGCCCCGAGGACCGCTACCGCGTCGAGGACCCGGACATCACCGCCGAGGTCTGGGACGAACTCCACTCCACGTGGGTCGGGGTGAAGACCGGGCAGCACATCGTGCGCGGCGTGAAGGGCGAGTACTACCCGATCGCTGAGGACGTCCTCACCGAGACGTACGAGCGGGTCAGCGGCGCGGCCAAGAGCGGCAGGAGCGCCCGTCGTCAGATCATCGCCGCGCTCTCCGAGGACAGTCTCGGCGGGATCGCCACCCTCGCGGACGTGGCTCACGCCGAGCAGCTGGTCGACGCCTACCGCGCCGAGGTTCTCGCTAAGGCCGCCGACTACTTCGAGCAGCGTCGTCCCTCCCGAGAAGACGCCGTCAGCGACTTCGACCGGGGGCGCCGGGCCACCGTCGGCTGGGTCGTTGAGGAGCTGAGGGAGAAGGCCACCGCTGAGGCGGCGACGGCCACTCCCGACTTCTTCCAGAAGGGCCGCACCTACACCAGCACCGGCCCGTTCGGCCTCCGCCTCCGCTTCGAGTGCGAGCACCTCACCCGCGACCCGAAGGTCGGCGACCGGGAGGCGTGGGGCTGGTTGCACCGCTCCGACGGCACCCGCCGCATGCAACGCATGTGGGACCACGACTACCCCAGGTGGACGGTCGAGAGCGGTGACGACCGTGGCTGACGAGATCACCACCCGACGCCGCCGCCTGCTCGCCGAGATCCGCCGCGTCGGCGGGCGTTACACCACCGGTCAAGCCCACGCCTTCTACCAGGCAACCGGCTGGGGCCCGTGCCGCACCACCGCACGGAAAGACCTGCAGTGGTGGACGCGGCGCGGAGTCCTCGTCGAGTACGGACCCGTCAACGACCGCGGCTACTGGATCGCCCGATGACCGCCCGCCTCAGGGCCGCCGCCCACTGGTCGGCCGTCACCGTCGCCGCCCTCCTCTTCGCCCAATGGGGCCCGTTCACCGGCCTGTACGCCACCGCCACCACCGCCGTCATCGCCGCCGGAGTCGGACTCATCGGCCTCGCCACCGCACCACACCCAGGAGAACAACGATGACCACCGCCATGGCCGGCCCGACGGTCCTGGGCTACTTCGAGCCCGGCTCCGACGAGTGGCACGCCGCCCGCGCGCCCGGGATCTGCGGCAGTGAGATCGCCGCCGTCATGGGCCTGTCTCCGCACGAGTCCCGGTTCTCCCTGTGGCACCGCAAGAAGGGACTCATCGGCCCGGTCGAGGAGTCCGAGGAAATGTACTGGGGCAAGGAGCACGAGCCCGCGATCTGCCGCCGGTTCGCCCGCAAGCACCCCGACCTCAAGGTCACAAGCTCGCCCACCGTGGCCGCCCACGACCGGCCGTGGCAGATCGCCAACCCGGACCGGCTGATCTGCACCCCCGAGCAACCCGTCCCACACGCCGTGCTGGAGGCAAAGACCGCCCGCGACGCCGAGGGCTGGGGCCAGGAAGGCACCGCAGAGGTTCCCGTCCACTACCGCGCCCAATGCCTCTGGTACATGGACGTGATCGGGGTGCGCCGCTGCCATGTGGCAGTCCTGATCGCAGGGTCGGAGTACCGCGAGTACGTCATCGACTACGACCCCGCCGACGCTCTGAAGATGCGGGAAGCGGCCGCCGAGTTCATGCGCACCCTCGCGGCCGACGAGCGCCCGGACATCGACGGCCACTCCGCCACCTATCAGGCCATCCGTGAACTCCCCGACGGCCTCGACGACATCGACGTCGAAATCGAGACCGCCCTCCGCGACCGCTTCCACGCCGCCCAAGACGCCTTCTGGACAGCCGAGGACGAACTGACCGCCTGCAAGGGACTGCTCCTCGACGCGATCGGCACCGGCCGGCGAGCGGTCTGCGAGCGAGTCCGGGTCGCCACCCGCACGGTCCGCGAGGGCCGCACCTTCCAACTCCTGCCCGCACGTACCCGAAGGAACGCCGCATGACCGAGAACACCGTCTCCAACGCCGTCGCCGTCCGCGACAACGGACCCGAAGCCCTCGTCCGCCAGCACCGCGACGACCTCACCCTCGTCCTGCCCACCCACGTCAAGGGCGAGACCTGGATGCGGCTGGCCACCGGCGCGCTCCGCCGCGACGAGAACCTCCGCCGCACCGCCACCCGCAACCCCGGCTCCCTCATGAACGCCCTGCTGGAATGCGCCCGCCTCGGCCACGAACCCGGCACCGAGGCCTACTACCTCGTCCCGTTCGGCAACGAGGTCCAGGGCATCGAGGGCTACCGCGGCATCATCGAGCGGATCTACCGCGCCGGCGAAGTGAAGGCCGTGAAGGCCGAGGTCGTCTACGAGAACGACCACTTCCGCTACCACCCGGGCATGGACCGGCCCGAGCACGAGCCGGACTACTTCTCCGACCGCGGCCGCATCGTCGGCGCCTACGCGTACGGCGTCTTCCAGGACGGCTCCACGTCGAAGGTCGTCGTCATCAACCGCGCCTACATCGACAAGATCAAGAAGGAGTCCAAGGGCAGCGACCGCGCTTCCTCCCCGTGGGTGAAGTGGGAGGAGGGCATGGTCCTCAAGACCGTCGCCCGCCGTCTGGAGCCGTGGGTGCCGACCGCCGTGGAGTGGCGCACCGAGCCCGTCCAAGCCGAGACGCACGCCCTCCCGCTCCCGACCGGAGACGGCCCGGCGGCACTGACCGCCGGAGAGCCGGGCACCGAGGACGAGGAGGACGAGGGCCCGATCGAGGGCGAGTTCGTCGACGACGAGCCCAGCCAGCAGTGGCCGGCGGCTGCAGCTCCCGGATCGGGGGCCCGCGCGTGAGCATCAACCACCGCGAGGAGGCCGAGCTGCTCCTCAGCAAGCTCGACACCACCATGGCTGCGGCCCTGGAAAAGGACCTCCCGATCGAGGACCAGCAGCACGCCGCCGTCCTCACCGGCATCCTCACCAACCGGGCCCTCACTCACGCCACCCTCGCCGCCGGGGAAGCGACGGTGGCTGACGCCAGCAGTTACCGGCACACGATCACCACGATGCGGTTCGCGCTGATCCGGCACATCGCCGAAGGGCGGGCCCTCAGCGAAACCGACGAGGCGTACCAGCACGCCTGCGGCCTCGCGACACACCTGGATGCGGTCGGCCTCAACGTCGACGACGCGGTGGATACCTACATCCAGGACCACCTCGGCATGGAGCCGCGCGACATGGACCTGTGCCCGACGGAGCGCCACGCCAAGTGGATCGCCGACTGCGCATCCATGCCGGCCCCGTGGGACACCGACGGCCTGCCGTCCTGACCCGCATGCGAGTGGCCGCCCCGCCCGCCGGTAACAGGCGGGGCGGCCTCCCCTCAGCACATCACACCAGCCCTGAACGGAGAACCTCGTGACCCCGCTCGCCTTCGTGGACACCGAGACCACCCACCTGGACGCCGAACTCGGAGACGCCTGGGAAGTCGCCGTCATCGTCCGCGACTTCGACGACAACGAACCCCGCGACACCGAGTACGCCTGGCAGATCCGCCCCAACCTCGCCACCGCTGACCCCGAAGCCCTGAAGATCGGCGGCTACCTGGAGCGGTTCGCCGTACCGGTCCACGCCGAAGCCGCATGGACCGGCTACGAGGACGGGCCCGTCCTCCCCATGACCCGGAACGAAGTCACCGGCGCCATCCTCAACGTCCTCGGCGGGGCCGTGCTGATCGGCTCCAACCCCGGCTTCGACGACCGCTTCCTCCGCAAGCTTCTCGGCCCCGGCTCCGCGCAGTGGCACTACCGGCCCGTGGACATCGCCACACTCGCCGCCGGACGGAAGCTCGGCATGACCGAGATGGTCCGCCGTACGGGCGCGAAGCCGCTTCCGTCGGACGAGGTGCCGTTCCCGTTTTCCTCGCGGGCGCTGTCCCGCTGGACGGGCGTGGAGCCGCCCGGCCCTGGCGTGGCGCACACGGCGCTCGGTGACGCCCGCTGGGCACGTGACGTGTTCGACGCCGTCACTCAAGGGGTGACCCAGTGACCACTCTGCGCCGCTACGTCCGGCAGATCGTCGCCCCCAACGGCCGGCACCGGCCCCGCCCGCTGCTGCTGCCCGACGAGCCGATCCCCGCACCCGCCAGGCCCGTACAACACGCGGTCCTCACCGAAGCGCAGCTGCTGCAGCTCTTCGACGACGGCGAAGCCGAAGTACTGCGAGGCGCACGGTGCCCGGTGTGCGACTGCACCACACCCCACGCGATGAGCCGCGACAGCCGCCGCTGCTGGGAATGCGGGACCGAGTCCCCGCTGGAGGCGGCGTGAACAAGGACGTCTTCCTCGTCACCGGCGCGCTCGGCGTCTGCCTCGGTGCTGCGGTCCTCGTGTTCGTTCTCTTCGACCGCGCCCTTGAGGAGCGCCGGCGCCCGTACCTCGCGGCCCGCTGGGACGACAAGACCGGCGACTGGGTGAACCAGGCGGAGCACGACGTCGGTCCGGACCCGCTGCGGCTCCTCACCGATCTGGAAGCACACCTGAAGGCGTACGGCGCCGAAATCGCCGACCTGTACGAACCGGCCCGCACCGGCGACCACACCACACCCGAGGGGGACCAGTGACCATGCCCCTGTTCGACTGCGACGTCCCGGCCGTCACCACGACGGCCGGGCCCCGGCGCCGCCTCGCTCGAGTCGCCGGACTCGACATCTCCTTGACCGGCACAGGCATCGCCACCCTCGCCGGCACAACTCGAGTCCCCACCAAGGGCCGCCGCAAAGACTCCGTGCTCGAGCGCCACAACCGGATGAAGCACATCACCAGCCGCGTCCTCGAGGAAGTCGGCGACGTCCACCTCGCCTGCATCGAGGGCCCCGTCGGTTTCGCCACCCCCGGCGGCTCCACCTGGGACCGTGGCGGGTTGTGGTGGCGGATCGTTGGCGCGCTCCTCGAGCGGGACATCCCCGTCGCAGTGATCTCGCCGACCGCTCGAGCGAAGTACGCCACCGGCTCCGGCGCCTCACGGAAGACCGCAGTCCTCGAGGCCGCCCGCTCGAGGTACGGGGCGATCCTCGACTCCGACGACGAAGCCGACGCGCTCATCCTCCGGGCTATGGGCCTGCACTGGCTCGAGCAGCCGTTGGCGGAGGTCCCGGACGGGCATCGTGCGGCGCTGGCCGGTTGTCAGTGGCCCGACCGCGAGGCGGTGACCACGCGATGACCCGCATCGGCTCCCTGTGCACCGGCTACGGCGGCCTGGACATGGCGGTCCAGCAGGTGTTCGGCGGCACCGTCGCCTGGCACTCCCAGTACGAGCCGCCGGACAAGAACGGCCGCGAGGACAAGAACCAGTACGCCGCCCAGATCCTCGCCCACCACTGGCCGACCATCCCCAACCATGGCGACCTCACCGCCATCGACTTCGCCCAGGTCGAACCCGTCGACATCCTCACCGCCGGGTTCCCCTGCCAGGACGTCAGCCTCGCCGGCCTCCGCGCCGGGCTGGCGGAGGGCACCCGCTCTGGGCTCTGGCTGCATGTCGCCCGCGCCATCGAAGAACTCCAACCCCGACTGGTGGTGATCGAGAATGTCCGAGGCCTCCTCTCCGCGCCGGCCGATAGCGATCTGGAACCCTGCACGTGGTGTGTGGGAGACGCAGGCGGTGAACCTTCTCTGCGGGCACTCGGTGCCGTTCTCGCAGACCTGGCCCGCCTCGGGTTCGATGCGGAATGGGGTGTGTTCCGGGCGTCCGACGTTGGCGCTCCCCACCAGCGGGAGCGGGTCTTCCTCCTCGCCTGGCCTGCCGACGCCCAGGGCGCGGGACTCGCGGGGGCGGGGCTTCTCGGACCAGTTGCCGAATGTGATCGAGCTGCTGCCGACGCCGACGGTGTCGGAGGCGAACGGGATCGGGCACGCAGCGGACGGCGGCATGAACCTGCGGCACACGATCTCGCTGCTGCCCACGCCGCGGGCGTCGGAGAACGAGAACCGGCAGACGAAACGCACCCCGTCGCAGGAAGCCGGGACGCACGGGAAGTGCCTGGCAGCGGAAGCGGCGCATCTGTCCAGTGGGGTGAGTACGAGCCCGCCATCCGCCGCTGGGAACACATCCTCGGACGCCCCGCACCCCAGCCCACTGACGCTCTGGGACGCCTAGCTCCCGCGTTCGTCGAGTGGATGCAAGGCCTCCCCACCGGCCACGTCACCAGCGTGCCCGGCCTGCCGCGCGGGGCCCAGCTCAAGGCGCTCGGTAACGGCGTCGTCCCGCAGCAGGCTGCGGCGGCGCTCCGGCTTCTCGTCGCGCGGCGCGAGCGCCTGGCGGTGGCGTCGTGAGCAACTACACCGGCGCCGCCCCTGACACCGAGCCCGCGGGCCAGTGGCTGAAGTCTGCGGCCTGTCTCGGTCGCGAGGACGACATGTTCCCCGACAACCACGCCCCCGACATCGAGACCGCCCGCCGCAACTGCGCCCCCTGCCCCGTAAGTCGGCAGTGTCTCGCGGAGGCCATGGCGGAGGAGGGCGGCCGGACCGCGAAGGGCCGGTACGGCATCCGGGCCGGGCTGACGGGCGGACAGCGGCGGGCGCTGTACGACGCGCTGCGGAAGAAGAAGACCGCCGCGCAGACCAAGGCCGCGGCGTGAGCGCCGAACCGGCGGGCCGTGACCCGCCGCCGCTTCTGGACTGGTCGGACCGCTCCCACTGGTCCCACACCGCCCGGCAGTGCCGCTACTGCCCGGGGCTGACGAACCTCCGCGACAGCAAGGGCAAAGCCGCGCACAAAGTCTGCGCCGAAGAAGCGCTCGCCCAGCAGGCCGCCGAAGCAGCCGACGCCTACCAGACAGGACACCTCGGATGACGCACTTCACGACCGGCCTCCTCCTCGGCGCGTCCGCGGTCGCGATCGCCTACGCGTCGGGGGCGGGCCCGTGGTGGGTGGCCG
>NZ_JARGEE010000339.1:0-10104 GCF_033794485.1 Streptomyces sp. MB09-02B | reverse complement strand
GGATGGGCTCGGGGGCGGAGTGGGGGCCACGCAGGACGGGGTCGACCGACACGTTCAGCGAGTCGGCAGGGCGGTCTGGTTCTCGATGACGGCGAGGTCCGGCAGGGGTGTGTGCAGCCAGGTGTCGAAGCCGTCGCGCGACATCGGTGTCGGTATACGGGTCGCGAGCATGAACTAACGAGCGCCCATCGGGTGCCTCCTCAGGGCGACGGCGGCGGCGGTGCACCGCACGATAGCTCCGGCCGTCCGCGCCGTTCCGCTCTCGCGCCCGCGCGGTGGAGCTGCGTGGCGGGTTACGTGGTTCCACGTAGGGGCGGGGCCGCGGCGGGGGCGGGGCCGCTGCCGCTGCGGCTCGGGAGGGGCAGGGCGGGGCGCCCTGGCCGACGAGGACCGGGAGCGCGGCGCCGTGACGGGCGGCTGTTGTGCGGTGGGGTCAGGGGGTCTCCCCGGTGTTCGCGAGCGCCGCGCCGAGTTCCGCTCTGCGGCGGATGCCGAGCTTGCGGTAGGTGCTGGTCAGATGGGTCTCGACGGTGCGGCGGGCCAGGTGGAGGAGTTGCCCTATCTCGGTGTTCGTGCGGTTCTGGGCGGCGAGTTCGGCTATACGGCGCTCGCCGGCGGTCAGCGCGGAGGGGCCGGTGAGGGGGGTCGCCGTGCGGCGGGCACCGCCCTCGCGCAGCGCCGACTCCGCGATCGCGCGCAGGCGGTGCGCGCCCAGGCGCTCGGCGCGTTCGGCGGCCTCCCGGAAGGCCTCACGGGCCCGCGCACGCTCCCCGACGGCGACAAGCCCCCGCCCCTGCGCCACGAGCGCCGGTATCAACTCCACGTCGACGGGGGCGTCGACGGGGGCGGTACTGCCCGACACCGTCTCCCGTTGCCCGGCCGAAGACGCCGCTCGACCTCCGTCCGGCGCGGCCCAGCCGCCGTCCCGCGGCGCGATGGCGCTTCCGTCCCACGGCGCGGAACCGCCTCCGTCCGGCGGCACGGCCTTGGCCCTGGTCGGCGCGGTGGGCCGTTCCGGGTGCGGTGCGACGGGCCTCGCGGTCCTCGGGTCAGGGGTGCGGCCCGCGTCAGGCCGCGACACGGTCCACGTCCCGCCCGCGGTGACGGCCCGTCCGAAGCCGGGTGAGCCGGCCGCCGGTCCGTTGCCCGGCACCTCGGCCGGCGGTCGGCCGCCGCCCGGCGACGCCTCGGCCGGCGCCCAGCCGGTGATCGACGGCATCGACGGCATCGACGGGTTCGACGGGTCCGACGGGATCGACGGGATCGACGGGATCGACGACACCGCCGATCTTCCGTCCGCCGTCCAGCCGCCCACCGCTCGCGCGGGGCCCCCGCCCAGTGCCCAACCGCGCATCGCCGTCACCCTCGCCGCCGCGCCGCCCGACGCCGCGGCACCCCACGGGCCCGGCCCGCCACCGGACGCGTCGGCACCCCACAGTGCGGCGGCGCTCCCCGGCAGCACGGCCGTGACCCCGGGCTCCGCCGGGGCTTCGGGCACCGCGCGGGCGTCGGCTTCGGTGCCGTGGCGCAGGAGGTGTACCGCTCGGTCGGCCAGGTGCAGGCCCCGGTGGCCCCGGGTGGCCGTGGCGAGGGTGGTGAGGGCGCGGCCGACCACGCGGGGGGTGTTCCAGACGGTGGCCAGGGAGAGTTCCTGTTCGGCCAGGGCCAGGGCCTCGTGGGGTCGGCCGAGGGCGAGGTGGCACTCGGCGGCGGCGGTGCGCCAAGGGGTGACGACGGGGCTCGCCACGTCCCGTGCCGACTGGCGGCGGCCGCACTCCAGGAAGTCGTCGAGGGCGGCCGCCGGGTCGCCGGTGGCGGCGCGCAGGAGGCCACGGGCGTAGAGGAAGCGGTTCAACTCCCAGGAGTCGTGGGCGTTCTGGAGGTCGAAGGCGTCGGCCAGGCGCTCGGCCTCGTCCGCGCGGTCGGTCTCCACGAGGGCGATGACGGCGTGGGCCAGCGCGTTGGCGGACTCGGAACGCCCGGCGACCGCGCGGGTGACCTCGGGGTCGGCGAGGACCTCCTCGTGGGCGCCGCGCGCGGCGGTGATGTCGACACGGACGTTGCGGAGGGCCAGGTGCATGGGGTGCAGCAGGGACGTACGCCGGCCGCCGAGGCCGCGCCGGACCAGCCGTTCGGCCTCGTCGAGCTGGTCGGCCCACTGGGCGACCGCGGCTGCCGTGCCCAGCAGGAACACCTCGTCCGTCGGGTCGACCGGCTGGGCGAGCAGAGCTCGGACGCGGTCCATCGCGGTCGCCGCCGAGGTCAGACCGGCGGTGGCCTCGTAGCGCACCAGCAGCGCCTGCCCCGCGGTGCCGACCAGGTGGGGCGAGGCCTCGGCGGTCTCGCGCAGCCAGCGGTAGACCTCCTGCCGTACGCCCTGGTCGTGGTCGGAGAGCAGCGCCGAGGCGGTCTGGACGGTGCGGATCAGGTCCGGATGGTCGGTCAGGTGCTCGTCGTGCAGCCCGCGCAGCACGTCGACGGCGGTGCGGGCCTCGCCGCGCCGGGCCAGGGCGGTGCCGAGCGCGACGGCAGCCTGGACGCGCTCACGGGGCGGGCCCGGCCGGCGCATCGCCTCGACGAGCCGGGGGATGCCCGCGCCGGAGCGCACGGTGGCGTACTCCAGGGAGCCCAGTTCGGTGAGGACCACGGTGCGGCGGGCGGTCGGCATCGGCTCGTCGAGGGCGCGGCGCAGCAGGGCGAGGGCGTCGTCGCTGCGGTCGTCACGGACGGCGAGGTCGGCGGCGTCGAGCAGGGCGCCGGTCGCCCAGGCCTCGCCCACGGGGCCGCAGCGCAGCAGTTGGCCGGCGACGGCCGCGGTGCTGTCACCGCGGTGCAGCATCGCCTCGGCGGCCCGGCGGTGGGCGGCCTGCCGGTCGGCGCCGGCCCAGCCGCCGAGCACGGCGTCCCGCAGCAGCGGGTGGGCGTAGCGCGGGCGGCCCTCGGTGTCGGGGCGCAGCAGGCCGAGGCCGGTCATCGCGGTGAGCCAGCCGGGGACGCGGGCGGGGTCGACACCGGCCGTACGGGCCAGCAGGTCGGCGTCGATCGCCACCGGGGCGCCCTCGTCGGCCGGTGAGGGGGCGTTGTCGTCACCCGGTGAGGAGGGGTGCGCGTCGTCCAGCGCGGCGAGTGCGCGGGCGACCTCGACGGTCGCGGGGCCGGCGCTGTCCAGCCACCAGGACACCGCGGCGGCGTAGGTGCCCGGGTAGAGCGCCGCGCAGGTGTCCGGAAGGGCAGCCGGGAAGGCCCCGGGGTCGGTGTCGCGGAGGTCGGACAGCAGGGCGCGCAGCAACAGCGGGTTGCCCGCGCCCGCGCGTAAGCAGGCGTCGACCCGTTCCGGCGGGGCACCGGCGTGGACGGTGCGGACCAGCCGGGCGGCGGCGTCCGGGCTCAGCGGGGCAAGGGTGTGGGTGTGCACGAGGGCGGGCGAGAGGGCGTGCGCGAGACCGTCCGCCGGGGGGTCGATGTCGTACTGGGCGCGCTCGGTGACCACCAGGAGGACCGGCAGCCGGTCGATGCGGCGGACGGCCTCGACGAGCCAGCGGCGGGAGGCGGGGTCGGCGACGTGCGCGTCGTCCACGGCGAGGAGGAGGGGGGACTCGGCCGCGTAGGACCGCAGCAGGCGCCACAGCCGGGCGGGCCTGCCCCGGTGCGGCGGGGTGCCCGGCGGGTCCGGCGCCTCGCCCGCGACCTGGTCGAAGTCCGGCGCCTCGCCTGGGGCCTGGTCGAACTCCGGCCCGTGGGCGAGGAGTTGGAAGACGGTGTCGAACGGCACGGAGGTGTGCTCGGGCGAGCAGCGGGCCCGCAGGACCCGCATGCCGTTCGCGGCCGCGTGGTCGGCGGCCCATTCCAGGAGCGCCGTGCGGCCGGTGCCGGTGGCGCCCCGGAGCAGCACCAGGCGACCCGCGCCGGTCCGGGCACGGGCTGCCTCCGCGGTCAGCAGCTCCATGGCCTCACGGCGTTCGAGAAGCGGTTCCGGCGGGCACATCGCTGTCTCCTTCGTGGAAGGTCGTTTTCCGCTTCCGTAGACGGGGCAGGGCCCGTCGGGGTGCACCGATCGCGGACGGTCGGCGTGAAAACGCCGTGGCCGGTGCCGTGGTGAGTGACGAGGCGGTCCCGTGGTCGGTCCCCCGGTGATCTCGTGGTGCATCTCGTGGTCCTCCACGATTGCGCAGCGCACACGTCACACAGAAGGGTGAATCGAGCCCATCGGCCACTCCCCTCACAGGAGCGGCGATTTCGTGCATACGGGAGAAACGGTTGCGCAGCACATTCCGGACCACGGACACGGCGACGGCCCTGGCGACGGCCACGGCCGCGGCCCCCGTCTCGTCGGAGCCCCAGGAGACCCGGCGCCGCATCCCGGTCGTGGTCCACACCCTCGACCCGCTCTCCCGCTCCGGCGTGCTCAGCCAGCTGCGGGGGCACCCGGTGATCGACCTCGTGGACGACACCGAGGTACGGCCGGGCACCGTGGCCGTGCTCGTCGGGGACACCCCGGACGAGCCGCTGCTCTCCGCGCTGCGTCGGCTGGTGCGCAGCGAGGGGGCGCGGGCCGTGCTGGTGGTGAGCATGATCCGGGAGACGGAACTGCTCGATGTCATCGAGTGCGGGGTCGGGGCCATCGTGTGGCGGCAGGAGGCGACCGCGCACCGGCTGGCGCAGGCGGTGCTCGCGGCCTCGCGCGGGGACGGCGACCTGCCCGCCGACCTGCTCGGCCGGCTGATCAACCAGGTGGGGACGTTGCAGCGTTCGGTCGCCGGGCGCACCGGGGCGCCGCTGTCCGGGCTGGTGCCGAGGGAGATCGACGTCCTGCGGCTGGTGGCCGAGGGGATGGACACCGGCGAGATCGCGAGCAAGCTCTCCTACTCCGAACGCACCGTCAAGAACGTGATGCACGGCCTCACCACCCGGCTGCATCTGCGCAACCGGGCGCACGCGGTGGCCTATGCCCTCCGTGAAGGCTACATCTGATCGAACGGGCAGCCCCACCCGCCCACTTGGGCAGCGCACTCTGCCCGCCCGACGTCCCCGGCGCGTCTACAGGCGCGGTGCCCGCACCGGGCACGATCGGTGCACAGGCATCCGACACCGCAGGAGAGCACGACCGTGATCCACGAAGTGGACGAGGTCCTCAAGGGACTGATCGGCGGTGGTGCCCTGGCCGGCTCCGGCATCGACGTCTCCTTCGAGGCCCCGACCCGCGACTGGGCGGCCCGGCGCAACGCGCCCGCCGTCAACACCTATCTGTACGACATCCGTGAGGACGTCTCGCGCCGCCAGCGCGGCCACATGCCCGTCCGCGACGAGCGGGACATCGTCGTACGCCGTCGGCAGCCGCCCCGCTGGTTCCGGCTGTCGTACCTGGTGACGGCCTGGACCAAGCAGCCCCAGGACGAACACAGGCTGCTCTCCGCGGTGCTGGCCAACCTGCTGCCGCGCGAACTGCTCCCCCCGAGCGAACTCCCGGGCGCGCTCGGTGCGCTGGGGCTGTCCGTGCCGCTCTCGGTGGCGGGGCTGCACACCGAGTCGCGGTCCCTCGCCGAGATCTGGTCCGCGCTGGGCGGCGAGCTCAAACCGTCCCTCGACCTCGTGGTGACCGCGCCCTTCCCGGCCTTCCCCGAGTACGACGCCGGTCCACCGGTCACCGAGGGCGCGGCGATCCGGGTGCGCGGCATCGACGGCTCCCTGGAGGGCTCGGAGGAACGCGCCCACCGGCCGGGGCAGTTGCCGTCGAAGCCGGTCACCGGGGAGCGGCAGCGGTGAGCGTGCACGTCGGCGCGGACACCGAGGGGCTCCTGATCCGGCTCGCCCGACTGCGGGAACGTGTGGCCGAGTTGGTGGCCGAGCGCGGTGCCGGTGATCCGACGGCGAGCGACCCGCTGCGGGGGCTGTACCTGTCCGAGGAGGGCGTACGGCATCTGCTGGAACCGTCCGTGCGGCCGCACCCGTCCGTCTTCGCCGACCCGGAACCGGGCTCGGCACCGGGCGCGGCACCGGCCCCGGGACCCGGCCGGAGGGCCGCCGCGGACGATCCGTTGGAGGCGCTCGCGGGGCGGCTGGGGCTGACCGAGCTGGACGCGCGGATCCTGCTCATCGCCCTGGCACCCGATCTGGACCGCTCCTACGAGCAGTTGTACGGGTATCTGAACGACGACGTGAGCAGGCGTCGGGCCACGGTCGGGCTGGCGCTCGACCTGTGTGGGCTGCCCGTGCACCTGGCGCGGGCCCGGGCCCGGTTCATGCCCTCGGCACCGCTGAGCGCGCTCGGGCTGCTGACCGTCGAGGACCCCGAACGGCCCTTCCTCGGGCGAGGATTGCGGGTGCCGGACCGGCTGGTCGCGCATCTGCTCGGCGACGACACGCTGGACGCGTCGCTCGTCGGCCATGTCCGTCCGCTCGGGCCGCCGTCGGCGTCGGCGTCGGTGTTGGGGGTGGGCAAGTCGTCGGCGGTGGCGGTGGATCCGTTCGCGCCCCCGTCCGTGGAGGACGGTGGGTTCACGGCGCGGCTGGCCGCCCGGCTCGCCGCCGCTCCGGTGACCGTGCATCTGCGGGAGCACCGCGAGGGCGACGGCCTGGTGCGCGCGGGCGCCGCCCTGCGCGCAGCCGGGGTGGATGCGCTGCACTTCACTCCCCCGGCGGCCGAGGACGAGCTCGCCGCCCTCCTGCCCCGTCTGCTGCGCGAGGCCCGGCTGCGCGGGTGCGCGGTCGTGGTGTCGCCGTTGCCGGAGAAACCGGGGCCGTTGATCCGGGCGTTGACGGCGGCCGACGTGACCGTGCTGTTGGCGGGGCCGCAGCCGTACGACCCGCAGTGGTGCGACCGTGATCCGCTGGTCCTCGACGTCCCCCGGCCGGCCGCGGGCGCGCCGGACGCCTGGTCGGCGGCGCTCGGCGCCGGCGCGGACGGGCCCGGGTTCGACCTGGCGGCCACGGTCGCCCCGTACCGGCTCGGCGGTGACCGGATCGAGCGGGCGGCGCGTGCGGCCGTGGACCTCGCGGCGTTCGACGGCACCGAGGTGACCGCCGCCCATCTGCGGCACGCGGCGCGTCTGCAGTCCGCCTCCGGGCTGGAACGGCACGCCCGCCGGATCCGCCCCGACGTCGGCTGGGACGACCTCGTGCTGCCCGACAAACCCCTCGCCCAGCTGCGGGAACTCGCCCTGCGTGCCCGGCATCGCGACCGGGTGCTCGGCGACTGGCGGCTGAGCGCCGGGGGCGGCCGGGGCCGTGGGGTGCTCGGGCTGTTCGCGGGCGGGTCGGGCACCGGCAAGACGTTGTCGGCGGAGGTCGTGGCGGCCGAACTCGGCCTCGACCTCTATGTCGTGCAGCTCTCCTCGGTGGTCGACAAGTACGTGGGCGAGACCGAGAAGAACCTGGAACGGATCTTCACCGAGGCCGACCGCACCGATGCCGTGCTGCTCTTCGACGAGGCGGACGCGGTGTTCGGCAAGCGCTCGGAGGTCAGGGACGCGCACGACAAGTACGCCAACATGGAGAGCGCCTATCTGCTGCAGCGCCTGGAGTCCTTCGACGGGATCGCCCTGTTGACCACGAATCTGCGGGCCAACATCGACGAGGCGTTCACCCGGCGGCTGGATCTGGTGGTCGACTTCCCGTTCCCGGACACGGCCCAGCGTCTGGCGCTGTGGCGGCACAGCCTGGCGGCCGTGCCGCTCGCCGACGACACGGATCCGGCGGCGGTCGCCCGCGACTTCGAGCTGGCCGGCGGTTCCATCCGCAGCGCGGTCGTCACCGCCGCGTACGCCGCCGCCGGCCGCGGCGGGCCCGTCACCCACGCCGACCTGCGGGAGGGCGCGGAGCGCGAGTACCGCAAGGCCGGACGCCTGGTGCCGGGCGAGGGCAACTGGTAGCGGACCGACGGAGGTACGGGGGGCGGCCCGTCCGGGGCGCCCCCGCCGTGCGCACCCGTGTCTACTTCACGCGCCACTTCTGGTTCGGGGTGCCCGCGCACGTCCACAGCTGGAGGTCGGCGCCGTTGCGGGTGCCGTTGTCCTTCACGTCGACGCACTTGTCGGCCTGCGGGTTGACCAGGTCGCCCTCGGTGCTGAGTACGAACTGCTGGGCGGGGTTGCCACTGCACCTGGCCAGCTGGATGACCGCGCCGTCGTCCCGGGAGCCCCACGCCACGTCCATGCACAGCCCGAGGGAGCGCACGGTGCCGTCGCCCCGGAAGTCCCACTTCTGGTTGGCCGAGCCCGCGCAGTCCCAGATCTGGAGCGGGGTGCCGTCCTTGCCCTTGCCGTTCTGCGCGTCCGTGACGTCGACACAGCGGTTCGAGCCCTGGCCGATGATCGCGAACCCCTTGACGGCCGACGGCTTCTTCTTCGGCGTCTCCTTGGTCTCCGGTTCCCGGTCCGACCCGGAGCCCGACCCGCCGGAGCCGGAGCCCGACCCGCCGGATCCGGAACCGGAGCCCCCGCCCGAACCGGATCCGGAACCCGGGTCCTCCTCCTCGGGCTGCTCCTCCCGCGGGGGAGCCTCGGGCGTCTCGGAGGGCAGCGGCGCGGCGGAGACCGTGGGCGCCGGGGCCATCGCGGACGGGCTGGCGCTCGGCAGGGCGGTCGTTCCGGCCTGCCGGAGGTCGCTCGCGGCGCTGACGACCTTGGGCTGGTAGGCGAACCACAGGGTCACGAAGGTGATCGCCAGCGCCACGGCCACCCCGAGGCAGGTGGCGAGCCAGCCGGGCAGGAACCCCCGCTGGACATAGGTGCCGTCGACGGACCGCGGTGCCACGCCCGCCCGTTGGACGGCGAGCGCGTACGGTCTCTCCTCCTTGGACCCGAACCAGATGATCTGCCGGGGCTTCAGCGTGGCCTTCACGAAGGCGGCACGCCCGGGCTCGATCTGCACGTTGCTCGGGTGGATGTCGTACGACAGCTGGTCGCCGTTGTCGCTGCCGCTGACGGCGGCGGTGACCTTCGTGTTGCCGAGGTTGTCGATGGCGAGCTGCGGCCGGCCCCGGAGGCGTCCCTTCACGGTCGGTGGGACGAGCTCCGCCCGCACCTCCGTGAACGGAGTGATCGTCAGGTTCCCCTCGGGGACCGTCGTCGCCTCGGGGTGCTGCGTGGGCGTGATCCGCACCGCGTACGGGTGGGGCCCGGCCGTCGCGTCCGGGGTGCGCGGCGGCGCGAACGTCAGCTCGACCGTGCCCGTCGTCCCCGGGTAGAGCCGCAGGGTGTGCGGCTCCACGGTCGTCCACGGCGCCACGTCGCCGACGGGCTCGAACCGGTACTCGTCGACCACGTCACCGGTGTTGCGCAGCCGCAGCCGTACGGTCGTGCTGCTCCCCGGGTCCACGGTCGCGGAGGCGGGTTCGAGCGAAGTCCAAAGGCTCACGGAGGGACGCTACGCGGTCGGCCGCATACGGTCAGGAGTCGCCGGGGCAGGCCGGGCTGCCCCGAAGGCCACCCGATCCCGCCCCAACAGCCTTGTCACACCGTGAACTTGACGGCTTCCAGCCAGATTCCGTTGTCGAGGGTGCCGCCGAAGATGTAGCGCTCCCCCTCACCGGGCTTGTCGCAGGCCAGGTTCTGCCAGCCCCGGTCCTTCTGGTGGACCGACTGGCAGACCCCTCGGGCGCCCTCGTCGACGTTGATGGTGAAGCCCAGCATGTCCGGGGCGTCCTTCTTGGAGTCGCCGATCCAGTTGTCCAGACCGTCGGGCGCGCCCGCCCAGGGTTCCACGTAGTGCCCCTGGCCGTTCGTCGAGCCGGGGTTGTGGACGAAGGCGGCGCTGGCGGTGCCGCCCACACCGGCCACCGCGATGTTGAGGGCGGTGAGCGGCCTGCCCTGGCCGACCGTGCCGGCTGTGTCGCCGTCGCACTCGGGGGCCGTCCAGCCCTTGCCCTTCACGAAGGCGCGGTAGCAGATGTGCCGGCCGTCCGGGTCGGCGGCGGCCAGCTGTCGTACGGCGGTCGCGGCCGTCGGCGCCTTCTTCGGCTTCTCCTCGCCCCCGCCGCCGGATCCGCCGCCACCGTCGTCACCGCCGCCGCTTCCGCCGCCGCCGTCGGTCTTCGGCTCCTCCGCCTGCGGGGGCGGGGAGAAGCCCAAAAAGGGCCCGACGACCGCGCCCTCTCTCTTATACAAA
>NZ_JARGEE010000338.1:0-10106 GCF_033794485.1 Streptomyces sp. MB09-02B | reverse complement strand
GGCCGGGCTCTGTGAGCCGGGTGGGGGTGCGGGTGCGGGTGCGTGGGGGCTGGTCGCGCAGTTCCCCGCGCCCCTGACGGGCCTGCGGCCCGTCTATGAGCGGCGGCGGGGCTTTCCGGGCCTGCCGCCGCTCTTGGCGTTTCTGCCACCGGACGAACCGCCCCGGGGGGTGCGGGAGGTCGGCTTGCCGGTGCCGGGGCGCTTGGGCTTCTGCTGCGGCTTCTTCTCCTCGGCGGGCTTGGCGCGGCCCCGTGAGCTGTTGACCGTGCGGCCCCGGACGATGCCGATGAAGTCCTCGACCATGTCGGTGGTCGCGTCCTGGGGCCAGGACAGGGCGACACGGGACTCGGGCGCGTCCGTGACCGGGCGGTAGGTGAGGTCCTTGCGGTGGTGGAGCCGGGCCAGCGACTGGGGGACGACGAGCAGTCCGATCCCGGCCGCCACCAGCTCGATCGCGTCCGCCGTGGTGGCGGGACGCTCGAACGCGGGCTCTCCCGGCGGGCGTTCCCAGTCGAGGGTGTCGTCCAGGGGGTGCAGCACGACCTCGTCCGCCAGGTCCTCGGTGGTCACCTCCTCGACCGCCGCGACGACGTGGTCCTTGGGGACGACGACCACCGTGGTCTCGGTGTAGAGGGGGATCGCGCTGAGGTCGGTGTCGTCCACCGGCAGCCGTACGAAGCCGGCGTCGGCCCCGCCGTCCCGCAGCACGCCGAACGCCTCGGTGGCGGACACCTGGAGGAGGGTCAGGGGGATGTCGGGCAGCCGCTCGTTCCAGATCCGCACCCACTTGGTGGGCGTCACTCCCGGGACGTAGGCGAGCCGGAACGAAGGGAACGAGGGGGATGCTTCCGAGCCTGTCACGTGACCAGGCTAACGGGCGGGGCGACGGGCCCGGTCATCGCCGCCGGGCAGTGCCTTCGCCGCCGAGCAGCCGTGTGGTCGGCGGTCGCGCAGGCGCTCGATACCCTTGACCCCATGACGTCGCACCAGACCACCCAGACCATGAAGCCCGCCACCGCGGCGAAGAAGCTGGGTGTGTACCTCCAGGCCACGCCCGCCGAGTTCCAGGAGGGCGCCGTCTCGCGCGCCGAGCTGAGCGCGCTCCAGACGAACCCGCCGACCTGGCTGGAGGAACTGCGCCGCAACGGCCCGCACCCCCGCCCGGTGGTCGCCGAGAAGCTGGGCGTCTCCATCGCGGGGCTCGCGCGTGGCGGAGTCACCGAGCCCCTCACCACCGAGCAGATCGAGGCTCTGAAGCAGGACAGCCCCGAGTGGCTGCAGAAGGAGCGCGCCACCCAGGCCGAGGTCCGCAAGGAAGGCGCCCGCATCAAGAAGCGCAACGCCGAGCGGGCGGCCCAGGCGGACGACCGGAGCTAGCGCCACGGCAGGCATCGCGGCAGGCATCGCGGCGCGGCGAAATTCGGGAGCCGTGCGGCAGGGGCCCGGGGCAGGATGCCCCCTGTGAATCCCCTCCTGTGCGGGCTCGCCGCCAATCCGGCTCTGACCGCCGAGCTGGTCGACCGGCTGATCGGGCTCGCGGACGCCGATCTCGACGACGAACTCGCCCGCCGCGACGACCTCACCCGGGCACAGGCGATCACACTGGCCTCGCGGGACGAGAGCAACGGGGTGCGGCTGGCCTACGAGGGCGCGCTGACCGCCGCCGGCGTCGATCCCACCGCACAGCCGCGCATCGCCCTCGCCCTGCTGGACGAAGGCGTCGGCGACCCGGCGTGGGCTCGTCTCCTCGCCGCGTCCGAGGCCGTCGAGCTCCGGGAGCGGCTGGCCGCCTGCCCCGGCCTGCCGCCGGACGTCGTGGAGACCCTCGCCGTGGACCCGGACGTACGGGTCGTCGCGGAGCTGGCCCTGTGGGCCGGGCCGGACATGGCCGCCCGGCTCGCCACACATCCGCACGCCGAGGTCCGCCGCGCGGCGGCGCTCAACGAGGCGACCCCACCCGAGGCGCTGGCCGCCCTCGTCGCCGGCGAGGATCTGCCTCCTGTCCGGCACTGCCTCGTCTGCGACCGCGAGGAAACGCCGTTCACACACCGCCCGGACTGCCCACGGCTCGACTGCGATCTGCGGCCGGGAGCCTCCTGCGACGGCTCCCACGAGTCCACCGTCCTCGACATCCTGCGGGCGGCCCTGGAGAACCCGGCCACACCGGCGGACGCGGTCGCGGCCTTCGCCGACCACCCGTCGACGCTGCTGCGCTGGGCGGTCGCCGCCCGTCCCGGCCTGCCCCCGCAGGCGTACGCACGGCTCGCCGTGGACCCCACGCCCGGTGCGCGCGCCGACCTCGCCGCGAACCCCGCGATCGACGACACCCTGGTCCGCGCACTCGCCGACGACACCTCGCCCGACGTGCGGCGCGCGCTCGCGCACAACCCACGGGTGCCGCTCGACGTCCTCGCGGAGCTGGCCGCCACCACCCGGATCGGTACCACGCCGCTGCCGCGGATCGCCTCCGCCACGGCCGCCGAGGTCGAGGAGCTGGCCCGGTCGCCGCACGCCGCCGTACGCATGCTGCCGGCGCGACGGCGTGATCTGCCGGCCGGCGTCCGTGACGCGCTGGCCGACGATCCCGACGCCAAGGTGGTCTCGGCCGTCGCCGCGCATCCCGGTCTCTCTGAGGCCCGACTGCACGCCATGGTCGACCGGCACGGCGTCCAGGTCCTCACCGGGGCGGCGGCCAACCCGGATGCGACCCCGGCGTTCCTGGAGCGTGTGGCCCGGCACCGGCCACCGGTCCGCAAGGCGCTCCGCGCGATCGCCCAGCACCCCCGGGCGACGGCCCCCGCGCTCCTGCCGTGCCTGGCGGACGAACGGGCCCGGCCCCTCGCCGCCGGCCACCCGGCGCTCCCGCCCACGGTCGTCGTCGGACTGCTCTCCGATCCGGCCGACCCGGTGGCGGAGGCCGCGGCCGCCAACCCGTCCCTCCCGCTCGCCGTGATGCACGAGCTGACCCGGCGGCCATGGCCGACCGGTCGCAGGGGCGACGGTCCGGGGTGACGGTCCCGGGTGATCGCCGCTCCCGCGATCAGGACGGCGCGAGGACGCAGAACTCGTGACCCTCCGGGTCGGTCAGGCACGTCCACGGGACGTCGCCCTGGCCGACGTCGAGGTCGGTGGCGCCGAGGGCACGCAGCCGGGCCACCTCGGCGGCCTTGTCGTCACCGGGACACGGCAGCAGGTCCAGATGGACGCGGTCCGGCACGGGAGCCGAGGCCGGCGTGCGGAGGAACTCCAGGTAGGGGCCGACCCCCTTGGCCGACCGCAGCACGGCCTGGTCGTCGGTGACCTCGTGCACGGCCCAGTCCGTCGCCGCGCCCCAGAACCGGGCCATGGCCCGCGGATCCGCGCAGTCGACGACCACGGCGGCGATCGGGCCGGTGTCCCGGTAGACCTCCCGGGGCTCCAGCACACAGAACTCGTTGCCCTCGGGGTCGGCGAGGACGGTCCACGGCACCTCGCCCTGGCCCACGTCGGCGGGCGTCGCGCCGAGCGCCTTCAGCCGCGCGACCAGCTCCGCCTGGTGCGCCTCGGACGTGGTGGCGAGATCGAGGTGCGCACGGTTCTTCGTCGCCGTCTTGCCCTCGGGGACGGGAACGACGTCGACGCCGACCGCGACCGGGTGCGGCCAGACCAGGCCGCCCGCGGGCCCGACGTAGGTGGTCACGCCGGGGCTGTAGGCGGTCCAGCCGAGCGCCTCCGCCCAGAACCGTCCGACCGCCCCGGCGTCGAGAGCCTTGATGTTCACGTGCACGGGTCGCAGCGCCATGCCGATGATCCTATGCGTCCACCGCGCCGCTCCCTCGCGCGAGACAGAGGCAGATTGCATAAACGTGCACCGAAACGTATAGTCATGCCATCCAAGAGGAGGGTTCCATGGCGGTACGCGTGGCGGTGGCGGGAGCGAGTGGTTATGCGGGCGGCGAAGTGCTGCGCCTGCTGCTCGCCCACCCCGAGGTCGAGATCGGTGCACTGACCGGCAACTCCAACGCGGGCCAGCGCCTGGGCGCGCTGCAGCCGCACCTGCTGCCGCTGGCCGACCGGGTGCTCCAGGAGACGACCGCCGAGGTGCTCACGGGCCAGGGCCGGCGGCATGATGTCGTCTTCCTCGCACTGCCGCACGGGCAGTCCGCCGCCGTGGCCGAGCAGCTCGGCCCGGACGTGCTCGTCGTCGACATGGGCGCCGACTTCCGGCTGAAGGACGCGGCCGACTGGGAGAAGTTCTACGGCTCGCCCCACGCCGGCACCTGGCCCTACGGCCTCCCCGAACTTCCGGGTGCCCGCGCCGCGCTGGAGGGGTCCAAGCGCATCGCGGTACCCGGTTGCTACCCCACGGCCGTCACCCTGGCCCTGTTCCCGGCGTACGCGGCGGGCCTCGCCGAGAACGAGGCCGTGATCGTCGCCGCCTCCGGCACCTCCGGCGCGGGCAAGGCCCCCAAGGCGCATCTGCTGGGCAGCGAGGTCATGGGGTCGATGACCCCGTACGGCGTCGGCGGCGGCCACCGGCACACGCCCGAGGTGATGCAGAACCTCGGCGGTGTCGCCGGCGAGCCGGTCACCGTGTCCTTCACGCCGACCCTCGCGCCGATGCCCCGCGGCATCCTCGCCACGTGCAGCGCGAAGGCGAGGCCCGGCGTCACCGCCGAGGCCGTGCGCGCCGCGTACGAGAAGGCCTTCGCCGACGAGCCGTTCGTCCACCTGCTCCCCGAGGGACGGTGGCCGGCCACGGCGTCCGTCTACGGTTCCAACGCGGTTCAGGTGCAGGTTGCGTACGACGAGGCCGCGGGCAGGATCATCGCGATCAGCGCCATCGACAACCTCACCAAGGGCACCGCCGGTGGCGCCCTCCAGAGCATGAACATCGCCCTCGGACTCCACGAGACGACGGGGCTTTCCACGATCGGAGTCGCACCGTGAGCGTGACGGCAGCCAAGGGATTCACGGCGGCGGGCATCGCCGCCGGGATCAAGGAGAACGGCAACCCGGACCTGTCCCTCGTGGTCAACACCGGGCCCCGCCTCGCCGCCGCGGGCGTCTTCACCTCCAACCGTGTGAAGGCCGCACCGGTCCTCTGGTCCGAGCAGGTCCTGAAGAGCGGCCGGGTCTCCGCCGTCGTCCTCAACTCCGGTGGCGCCAACGCCTGTACGGGCCCCAAGGGCTTCCAGGACACCCACGCGACCGCCGAGAAGGTCGCGGACGTCCTCGGGCACAGCGCCGGCGAGATCGCCGTCGCCTCCACCGGCCTCATCGGCGTGCTCCTGCCGATGGACAAGCTGCTGCCGGGCGTGGAGGCTGCCGCTGCGCAACTCTCCGAGCACGGCGGCGAGAAGGCCGCGATCGCCATCAAGACCACCGACACCGTGCACAAGACGTCCGTCGTCACCAAGGACGGCTGGACCGTGGGCGGCATGGCGAAGGGCGCCGGCATGCTCGCCCCCGGCCTCGCCACCATGCTCGTCGTGCTCACCACGGACGCGGACCTGGAGAGCGAGGTGCTCGACAGCGCGCTGCGGGCCGCCACGCGGACGACCTTCGACCGGGTCGACTCCGACGGCTGCATGTCCACCAACGACACCGTGCTGCTGCTCGCCTCAGGGGCCTCCCAAGTCGTCCCCGACCACGCGGAGTTCGCCGAGGTCGTACGTGCCGTCTGCGACGACCTCGGACAGCAGCTCATCCGGGACGCCGAGGGCGCCAGCAAGGACATCAAGGTCGAGGTCGTGAACGCGGCGACCGAGGACGACGCCGTCGAGGTGGGCCGCTCCATCGCCCGCAACAACCTCCTCAAGTGCGCCATCCACGGCGAGGACCCCAACTGGGGCCGTGTCCTGTCCGCCATCGGCACCACGTCCGCCGCCTTCGAGCCGGACCGCCTCAACGTCGCCATCAACGGCGTCTGGGTCTGCAAGAACGGCGGCGTGGGCGAGGACCGCGACAACGTCGACATGCGCTACCGCGAGGTGCACATCGTCGCCGACCTCGCCGCCGGGTCCGAGACCGCCACGATCTGGACCAACGACCTCACCGCCGACTACGTCCACGAGAACAGCGCCTACTCCTCATGAGCACCACGCGGAAGCACACCGCCCTCCCCAAGGCCCAGATCCTCATCGAAGCGCTGCCCTGGCTGACCCGCCACAACGGCAAGACGGTCGTCATCAAGTTCGGCGGCAACGCCATGATCGACGAGGACCTGAAGGCCGCCTTCGCCCAGGACGTCGTCTTCCTGCGGCACGCCGGGCTCAACGTCGTCGTCGTGCACGGTGGCGGCCCGCAGATCAGCGCCGCCCTCGACAAGCACGGCATCGTCAGCGAGTTCAAGGCCGGCCTGCGCGTCACCACCGAGGACGCCATGGACGTCGTCCGCATGGTGCTCGCCGGACAGGTGCAGCGCGAGCTGGTCGGGCTGCTCAACCAGCACGGACCGCTCGCCGTGGGACTCACGGGCGAGGACGCGCACACCATCACCGCCACCAAGCACCAGCCCGAGATCGACGGCGAGTTGGTCGACATCGGGCGGGTGGGCGAGATCACCGCGATCGACACGGGCGCGATCGAGGCACTGCTCGCCGACGGCCGCATCCCGGTCGTCTCGTCGATCGCCCGTAGCCAGGACGACGGACATGTCTACAACGTCAATGCTGACACGGCGGCTGCGGCACTCGCTGCTGCTCTTGGAGCGGAGACTCTCATGGTCCTCACGGACGTGGAGGGCCTCTACGAGGACTGGCCGAACAGCGACGAGGTGATCAGCCGCCTCACGGCCTCCCAACTGGAGAAGCTGCTGCCGGAGTTGTCCTCCGGCATGGTGCCGAAGATGCAGGGCTGCCTGCACGCCGTACGGGGCGGCGTCAACACCGCCCGCGTCATCGACGGCCGGGTCCAGCACTCGATCCTGCTGGAGATCTTCACCGACGAGGGCATCGGCACGATGGTCGTGCCGGATGCGGAACAGGGGGACGCCGAATGACCGCCAACGAAGAGCTGACCCAGCGGTGGCAGGGCTCGCTCATGAACAACTACGGCACCCCGAAGCTCTCCCTGGTCCGCGGCGCGGGCAGCCGGGTGTGGGACGCCGACGGCACGGAGTACGTCGACTACGTCGGCGGCATCGCGGTCAACGCGCTCGGCCACGCCCACCCGGCGATCGTCGAGGCCGTCAGCAACCAGATCGCCTCCCTCGGCCATGTCTCCAACCTGTTCGTGGCCGAGCCGCCCGTCGCGCTCGCCGAACGGCTGCTGGAGCACTTCGGGCGCGACGGCAAGGTCTTCTTCTGCAACTCGGGCGCCGAGGCCAACGAGGGCGCCTTCAAGATCGGCCGGCTGACCGGGCGGACCCACATGGTCGCCACCGAGGGCGGCTTCCACGGCCGGACCATGGGCGCCCTGGCCCTCACCGGCCAGCCCGGCAAGCAGACCGGCTTCCACCCGCTGCCCGGCGACGTCACCCACGTCCCCTACGGCGACGCGCAGGCCCTGGCCGCCGCGGTCACCGAGGAGACCGCCCTCGTCATCATCGAGCCCGTCCAGGGCGAGAAGGGCGTCGTCGTCCCGCCGGCCGGCTATCTGAAGGCCGCGCGGGCCATCACGGCCGCCACCGGCTCGCTGCTGGTCCTCGACGAGGTGCAGACCGGTGTCGGCAGGACCGGGCACTGGTTCGAGTACCAGGCTCACGAGGGCGTCCTGCCGGACGTCGTCACCCTCGCCAAGGGCCTCGGCGGCGGACTGCCGCTCGGCGCGACGGTCGCCTTCGGCCGGGCGGCTGACCTCCTGCAGCCCGGTCAGCACGGCACGACCTTCGGCGGCAACCCGGTCGCGTGCGCCGCCGGACTCGCCGTCCTGGAGACCATCCGGGCGGAAGGGCTGCTGGAGAACGTCAAGCGCCAGAGCGAGAAGCTGCGGAACGGAATCGAGTCCCTCGGCGACCCGATGATCGACCATGTCCGTGGCGCGGGTCTCCTGCTGGGTATCGTGCTCACCGAGCCCCTCGCGCCCCTGGCGCAACAGGCCGCTCAGGACGCCGGTTTCCTGGTGAACGCGCCCGCCCCCGATGTCGTACGGCTGATGCCCGCGCTCAACATCGGTGACGCCGAGGTGGACGCCCTCCTCCAGGCGCTGCCCGGCATCCTCGACGCGGCGCGGGCGGCGCACGAAGCCAGTGGGGACGGACGAGCCGGAGAATGAGACGACGATGAGCCAGGCGCAGGAGCACGACCAGGCGGGGCCCGCGGTGCCGCAGACCCGTACCGCACGCCACCGGCGGATCGTCGACATCCTCAACCGGCAACCCGTGCGGTCGCAGAGCCAGTTGGCGAAGCTGCTGTCCGACGACGGGCTGAGCGTCACGCAGGCGACGCTCAGCCGGGACCTCGACGAGCTGAACGCGGTGAAGATCCGCAACACCGACGGCGACCTCATCTACGCGGTGCCGAGCGAGGGGGGTTTCCGGACCCCCCGGGCGCCGTTGGGGGAGTCGGCGAAGGAGGAGCGGATGCGGCGGCTCTCGGCGGAGCTGCTGATCTCCGCCGAGGCCTCGGCGAACCTGGTGGTGCTCCGCACGCCGCCGGGCGCGGCCCAGTTCCTCGCCTCGGCCATCGACCAGGCGGAACTCCACGACATCCTGGGCACGATCGCGGGCGACGACACGCTGCTGCTGATCAGCCGGGATCCGGTGGGCGGGCAGGCGTTGGCGGACCATTTGCTGCGGCTGGCTCAGAACGGCAACGGCCACGCGCACTGAGCCGACGGGGGCGGCTACGGGGAGGGGTGGTTCGCGGGGAGGCCGACCGCGGGTCCGTCGTGGCTGGTCGCGCAGTTCCCCGCGCCCCTTTGGTGACCGGTGGCCGCCAGTGGCCCTACCCCGCCCCTCCTAGCTGCGGGCAGTCGTGCCGCAGGGGTGGCACGGGTGGGCGCGGGCGGCACCCTGTGAGCGCCGGTAAGCGCCCCCCGTTCAGCCCAGGCGTGACGCCAACCCGCCCGTGCAGCGGACCTCGTCGCCCGCCGTGATCAGTAGGGCCTCCGCGTCCGGCAGGGACTCCAGCCAGGCGAGGCCCGCACGGGAGCCCATGGCGAATGCGGCGGTGGCCCAGCAGTCGGCCCAGGTGAGGCGAGGGGCCACGACGGTCACGGAGACCAGGTCGGTCACGGCGGACCTGCCGGTGCGGGGGTCGACGATATGGGCCCCCCGCTCCGCCGTCCCGGACGTGGCGACGGCGAGCCGATCCGCACCGGCGGCGGTCACGACGGCCGCCAGCCCACCCGGCCGCAGGGGATCGGCCACCCCGACCCGCCACGGCCGCTCGGGACCGGGCACACCGCACAGCTGCACATCGCCGCCCCCGTTCACGCTCACCCCGACCGCCCCTGCCTCGACCAGCCGCCGCGCGGCCCGCTCGGTGGCCCACCCCTTCACGAGCCCGGTCGGATCGAAGCGACCCTCGTACGTCGCACTGAACCATCCGTCGCTCAACCGCTCGGCCTCGGCGCACAGTTCGAGCACCTCGGCGACCTCGGCGTCGCACTCCTCGATCGTCGCCTCGCCCCGGGCGAGCCGGGAGATCTGGCTGTGCTCGCGGTAGGTGCTGAACACCTCGTCCACGGCGTGGAGTCCGGCCACCGCCTCCTCCAGCGCGGCCTTGACCGCCCCGGGCTCGCCTCCCCGGATGTCGAAGGAGAAGACGGTGCCCATGACCTCCTCGGCGTGCCGCAGTTGGGCGGGCGCGGCGGCCCCGGCGGGTTCGGCCACCGGGTCAGCCGGCCTGGTCCAGCGCGGACTGGAGGGACTGCTTGTAGCCACCGCTGGTGTACGTGGCGCCTGAGACAGCATCGATGTCAGCGCTCCCTGCCGAGACGGCGTTCTGGTTGAGCTCGGGGATGGCGGTGCCGCTGATCTGGGTCGAACGGCCGCCGCTGGGCTGCTGCAGCGCCTCGGCGTTGGTGATCTTGCCGTCGGTGACCGTGACCCGGACCTGGACCGGGCCGTAGTCCGTCTGGATCGCGGAACCGGTGAGCACCCCTGTCTCTTTAACACATCTGACGCTGCCGCGGAAAACCCTGGGTTAGATTCCGGGGGACCGCTGCACTAAAAAAAAAAA
>NZ_JARGEE010000337.1:0-10117 GCF_033794485.1 Streptomyces sp. MB09-02B | reverse complement strand
AGGGAAACGCCCGGTTACATTCCGAACCCGGAAGCTAAGCCTTACAGCGCCGATGGTACTGCAGGGGGGACCCTGTGGGAGAGTAGGACGCCGCCGAACTCCTTTTAGAGCTCTGGCTCTTGGGCACGATGCCCAAGAGCCAGAGCTTTTTTGCGTTGAGGTAGGGTCAGGGGGCATCGTTGGCTCATTTTCTCCCAGGAGGCCCCCGGGTGGAGGTCCAAGAGACACGGGTCCAGACGGACCGGGTCCTCACCATCCCGAACATCCTCAGCATGGCGCGGCTCGTTGGCGTTCCCGTCTTTCTGTGGCTGATTCTCTGGCCCGAGTTCGGCGGCCCCAAGGCCGACGGCTGGGCGCTCCTGGTGCTCGCTCTCAGCGGCGTCAGTGACTATCTGGACGGCAAGCTGGCGCGACGCTGGAACCAGATCAGCAGCCTCGGCCGGCTTCTCGATCCCGCGGCTGACAGGTTGTACATCCTGTCAACTCTGGTGGGCCTCACATGGCGCGAGATTCTGCCGTTGTGGTTGACCGGTGTACTTCTCCTGCGTGAGCTGGTTCTGCTGGTGATGGTGGGCATCCTTAGACGGCACGGCTATCCGCCGCCGCAGGTGAACTTTCTCGGCAAGGCGGCCACGTTCAACTTGATGTATGCCTTCCCGTTGCTCCTGCTCAGTGACGGAAACGGGTGGATCTCGTCACTCGCTGCGATTTTCGGATGGGCGTTCGCCGGATGGGGTACAACGCTGTACTGGTGGGCAGGGATCCTCTACGTGGTTCAGGTCCGCCGACTCGTCAGTGCGGACGCCATGGCCGATTGAGCCCGCCCAGGGGGTAGCCCTTAGTGGCTCGATGGCCCGCGTCGGAAAAGTGCGGGACAATCTGGACGGGTGAAGTCGGCTAGACCGTCTCTTCAAGGAGGACGCTTCCGACATGAAGGCCGTCGTGATGGCCGGAGGCGAAGGCACACGCCTTCGCCCCATGACCTCGAGCATGCCCAAACCGCTCCTGCCCGTGGCGAACCGCCCGATCATGGAGCACGTACTGCGGCTGCTCAAAAGGCATGGGCTCAATGAGACCGTCGTTACTGTCCAGTTCCTGGCGTCACTCGTCAAGAACTACTTCGGGGACGGCGAGGAGCTCGGGATGGAGCTCACCTATGCCAATGAGGAGAAGCCACTCGGTACCGCCGGGAGCGTCAAGAACGCCGAGGAGGCGCTGAAGGACGATGCCTTCCTCGTCATCTCCGGCGATGCCCTCACCGACTTCGACCTCACCGAGCTCATCAATTTCCACAAGGAAAAGGGTGCGCTGGTCACCGTCTGCCTGACACGGGTGCCGAATCCGCTGGAATTCGGCATCACGATCGTGGACGAGGAGGGCAAGGTCGAGCGGTTCCTGGAGAAACCCACCTGGGGCCAGGTCTTCTCCGACACCGTCAACACGGGCATCTATGTGATGGAGCCCGAGGTTTTCGACTATGTCGAGGCCGATGTCCCGGTCGACTGGTCCGGCGATGTCTTCCCGCAGCTGATGAAGGAGGGCAAGCCGGTCTACGGCTATGTCGCCGAGGGCTACTGGGAGGACGTCGGCACGCACGAGAGCTATGTGAAGGCTCAGGCCGACGTGCTGGAGGGCAAGGTCGACGTCGAGATCGACGGGTTCGAGCTCTCGCCTGGCGTGTGGATCGCCGAAGGTGCCGAGGTGCACCCCGACGCCGTGCTGCGCGGGCCGCTCTACATCGGGGACTACGCCAAGGTCGAAGCCGGCGCCGAAATCCGCGAGCACACCGTCGTGGGCTCGAACGTCGTCGTGAAGAGCGGGGCCTTTCTGCACAAGGCGGTGGTCCACGACAACGTCTACATCGGGCAGCACAGCAATCTGCGTGGCTGTGTGGTCGGCAAGAACACCGACATCATGCGCGCCGCACGGATCGAGGACGGCGCGGTGATCGGCGACGAGTGTCTCGTCGGCGAAGAATCGATCATCCAGGGGAACGTGCGCGTCTACCCCTTCAAGACGATCGAGGCCGGCGCGTTCGTCAACACCTCGGTGATCTGGGAGTCCCGAGGACAGGCCCACCTGTTCGGGGCCCGGGGCGTCTCCGGCATCCTGAACGTGGAGATCACCCCCGAGCTGGCCGTGAGGCTCGCGGGAGCCTACGCGACGACCCTCAAGAAGGGCTCCACGGTCACCACCGCCCGTGACCACTCCCGAGGTGCCCGCGCGCTCAAGAGGGCCGTCATTTCGGCGCTGCAGGCCAGCGCCATCGACGTACGGGACCTGGAGAACGTACCGCTGCCGGTGGCGCGGCAGCAGACCGCGCGGGGCAGTGCAGGCGGGATCATGATCCGGACGACGCCGGGGGTTCCCGACTCCGTCGACATCATGTTCTTCGACGGACAGGGCGCCGACCTGTCGCAGGCCAGCCAGCGGAAGCTGGACCGGGTGTTCGCGCGGCAGGAGTACCGGCGCGCGTTCCCCGGTGAGATCGGGGACCTGCACTTCCCGGCCAGCGTGTTCGACTCGTACACCGGTTCGTTGCTCCGCAATGTCGACACGACCGGGATCGCCGAGTCGGGGCTCAAGGTCGTCGTGGACGCGTCCAACGGCAGCGCCGGGCTGGTGTTGCCGAGTCTGCTCGGCAAGCTCGGTGTCGACTCGTTGACGATCAACCCAGGTCTCGACGAGTCGCGCCCGACGGAGACGGGCGACATGCGGCGGTCGGGGCTGGTGCGGCTGGGCGAGATCGTCGCGTCCTCGCGAGCCGCGTTCGGCGTGCGGTTCGACCCGGTGGGTGAACGGCTGTCGCTCGTCGACGAGAAGGGCCGGATCGTCGAGGACGACCGGGCCCTGCTGGTCATGCTCGACCTGGTGGCCGCAGAGAGGCGGAGCGGACGGGTCGCACTGCCGGTGACCACCACCAGGATCGGCGAGCAGGTCGCCGCGTACCACGGCACCCAGGTCGAGTGGACGACGACCTCGCCGGACGACCTCACGCGGGTCGGCGGCGACGAGACGACGATCTTCGGCGGCGACGGGCGTGGTGGCTTCATCGTGCCGGAGTTCAGCAGCGTCTTCGACGGGACCGCGGCCTTCGTACGGCTCATCGGACTGGTGGCGCGCACGCAGCTCACGCTCAGCCAGATCGACGCGCGGATCCCGCGGGCGCATGTCCTGAAGCGGGATCTCGCCACTCCGTGGGCCGTCAAGGGCCTGGTGATGCGCCGGGTCGTGGAGGCGGCCGGGGACCGTTTCGTGGACACCACGGACGGCGTGCGGGTCGTGGAGACCGACGGACGGTGGGTCATGGTCCTGCCGGACCCGGCCGAAGCCGTCACGCATCTGTGGGCCGAGGGGCCCGACGACGCCTCCGCGCAGTCCCTGCTCGACGAGTGGTCGGCGGTCGTGGACAGCGCCGGCCGCTGAAACACGTCGTACGCGCGCGTGCCGGACAAGTGCCCCCAACGGGGCCTGTCCGGCACGCCGGTGGGGCCATTCGGAGGTACCGGCCGCGACGTGCGACGATGTGCGGCATGCCGCAGCAGCCCCCCGTTCGGAGCACACCCGCGCGCCCGTCGCGTCCGGACGCCTCCATGTCGCTGCTCAACAACGTCATGGACCACAGCCTCGACGACGGATACGCCGAGGCCGCCGCCCGCAAGAAGGCCGCGGGCACCGAGGGCATGCCGAAGACGGTGCGGGCCAAACTGGGACTCGCGGTCGGTCTGGTCCTCGCCGCCCTGGTGGTGACGGTGGGTGCCGCGCAGGCGCGGATCAGCGCGCCCGTGGTCGCCAAGGAGCGTGAGGAGCTCATCGACCGCATCCAGGAGGAGACCACCGCGGCGGACAAGCTCGAGGACTCCGTGGACGAGCTCCGGGACGACGTGAGCGCACGCCAGCGCAGGGCACTCGAGGACGACGGCGGCAGTGACGGGAACGACCTGACGAGCATCCTGTCCGGCGCCGTCGAGGTGCACGGCCCCGGAGTCCGTCTCGTCGTCAACGACTCCAAGGGCGCCGCCCAGGGCGGTGACGGCGATCCGCGCGAGACCTCCGGCTTCTCGGACACCGGCCGCGTGCGGGACCGGGACATGCAGCGGGTCGTCAACGGGCTGTGGGAGTCCGGCGCCGAAGCCGTCTCGATCAACGGTCAGCGGCTCACCGCGCTGTCGGCGATCAGGGCCGCGGGCGACGCGATACTGGTCGACAACAAGCCGCTGGCACCGCCCTACACAGTCCTCGCGGTGGGGGACGGGCAGCGGCTGAGCACCAGGTTCCAGAACAGCCCCGACGGGCTGTATCTGCACGCCCTCCAGGAGAACTTCGGCATCCGCACGAGCATCTCCGTCGAGGACGACATCAAGGTGCCGGCCGCGCCGAGCGTGATCGTACGAACAGCAGAACCCAGCACAGAGAAGGGCACATCGTGATCGCCGTACTGGGCCTCGTCCTCGGTGTCGTGGCCGGACTGTTGGTCCAGCCCGAGGTACCGGCGGTGGTGGAGCCGTACCTCCCCATCGCCGTGGTGGCGGCGCTGGACGCCGTCTTCGGCGGTCTGCGCGCGATGCTGGACGGCATCTTCGACGACAAGGTCTTCGTCGTGTCGTTCCTGTCGAACGTGGTCGTGGCCGCACTGATCGTCTTCCTCGGCGACAAGTTGGGCGTCGGCGCCCAGCTGTCCACGGGCGTCGTGGTCGTCCTCGGGATCCGCATCTTCTCCAACGCCGCGGCGATCCGCCGGCACGTGTTCCGGGCGTGAGGCCGATGAGCGACCAGGACCGTACGCCGGATCCGAAGCCGACTCCCGGTGCGGGCGGGGACGACACACCGACGGCCCGGCTGCGCCGGGAGCTTCCTCAGGAGGTGGCCCCCACGGCCGCCGAGGAGCCCGGTGAGGCGCCTCAGGAGGAGAAGAGCAAGCTGACCGGGCGGCGGCGGCTGGCCCAGGGGCTCTGGCCGCCGCGCTTCACCCGTGCCCAACTCATCGTGGCCCTCCTGCTGTTCGGCCTCGGCTTCGGGCTGGCCATCCAGGTGGCGTCCAACAACGACGACAGCGCCCTGCGCGGAGCACGCCAGGAGGATCTCGTTCGCATCCTGGATGAACTGGATGACCGTACGCAGCGTCTGGAGGAGGAGAAGCAGGGTCTCGAGGATCAGCGCACCGAGTTGGAGACCAGCTCGGACCAGGCCGAGGAGGCGCGCAAGCAGACGGTCGAGAAGGAGCGGCAACTCGGCATTCTGGCGGGCACCGTGGCGGCGCAGGGGCCCGGCATCACACTGACGATCGACGACACGAAGGGGACGGTCGAGGCGGACATGTTGCTCGACGCGATCCAGGAGCTGCGCGCGGCCGGCGCGGAGGCGATCCAGGTGAACGGCGTACGGGTCGTGGCCAGCACGTATCTGACCGATTCCGACGACGGGATCAGGGTCGACGGGAACAAGATCACTCAGCCGTTTCGTTTCAAGGTCATCGGCAATCCGCAGGACCTCGAGCCCGCACTGAACATCCCCGGAGGCGTGGTGCAGACACTGGAGAAGGAGCAGGCCACCGTGACGGTGCGGCGGGCGGAGGAGATCGTCGTGGACGCCTTGCGAGCGGCGAAGCGGCCTGACTACGCTCGGTCGTCCTCCCAGTGAACCGCAGGTGCATGGGGCCCGTCCGGCGAGGGCATGAGGTTGCGGGGGGTCGGCGCACCGAATGGGTGGTGCGTGGTGGAAACTGTCCGGTGGGTACGGACGTTGTGAGGTTGTCCGGCTCGGCCGGTGTGTTCAGTCAGGGTTCGTCCTGCCCCACGGGCGGGTCTGTTTCGGTCAAGGGGAATCGCCCGTGAAGTTGTTTGCGAAGTTGTTCGGCAAGAGCGCGCGAGAGGGTAGCGACAACGCGACCTCCCGTCATCGCGCGCAGCCTTCGGAAGCGGAGGGCCAGGGCGGTGAGCGCCCCATGTTCCGGGACCAGGTCGCTGGTCCGGGAGGTGACATTTCCGGAGGTCAGGGCGCGCCGTCTGTTGACCCTGCCCAGTCGGGCCGCATAGGTTTCGGTGATCCGTCAACCTCAGGTACGGGTGGAGGGTTCGCTTCAGACCCGTATGCGTCCAATGCCCCGGCGGGGCAGCCGCGGCAGGAGGATCCGTCGATGTCGGCCCTGGTGTGTACGAGGTGCGGTAACCGCAACGCGGAGAACAGCCGCTTCTGCTCGAACTGCGGTGCTCCGCTGCGGGCCGGTGCGACCCCCGAGCGTCCGTCCGAGACGACCTCCACGATCTCCATCTCGGGCCTCGAGGCCTATGACTCCGAGGTCACCGGCCAGACCCAGCTGCCGGCCCTCTCTCCCGAGGCACAGGCCGCCGTCGACGCGCTGCCGCTCGGCTCGGCACTCCTGGTGGTGCGTCGCGGCCCGAACGCGGGCAGCCGCTTCCTGCTGGACGGCGATCTGACCACGGCGGGCCGTCACCCGCAGAGCGACATCTTCCTGGACGACGTGACCGTGTCGCGTCGCCACGTGGAGTTCCGCCGGGGCCAGGACGGCTCGTTCACGGTCGCCGACGTCGGCAGCCTCAACGGCACGTACGTCAACCGTGAGCGGATCGACCAGGTCGCCCTGCACAACGGCGACGAGGTGCAGATCGGCAAGTACCGGCTGGTCTTCTACGCGAGCCAGCGGGGCTACTGACCCTCCCCCGGACCGCGTCCGGGGGGACCCCAGGGAAGGTCCATGCTTCGAACAACGAGCGGTGGTGCCGGCCACGGCACCGCCGCCGCGGACAGTGGCCTGATGAGCATCGGCGCGGTGCTGAACGCACTGCGCGAGGAGTTCCCCGAGGTAACCATCTCCAAGATCCGTTTCCTGGAGTCGGAGGGGCTCATCGAGCCGCAGCGGACCCCCTCGGGGTATCGCAAGTTCAGTGCCGAGGACGTCGAGCGCCTGGGACACGTTCTCAGGATGCAGCGGGACCACTATCTGCCGCTCAAGGTGATCCGTGAGTATCTGGAGGCCCTGGAGCGGGGCGAGGACGTACGGCTGCCGGCCGTGGGGCGTCAGCGTGACGTCGGCGACGGAGAGCGCCTGAGCGAGCTCCTCGGGGAACCGGAGGAGCCGACGGCCACCCGGATCGGGCGCGGTGAGCTCCTGGCCGGCGCCGGGATCGACGAGGAGCAGCTGGCGGAGTGGGAGTCGTACGGGCTGGTGGCCGCGCTGCCGGACGGGTCGTACGACGCCGAGACACTCACCGTCGCCACGCTTGTGGTCGAACTGGGTCGGTTCGGTATCGAGCCGCGGCACCTGAGGGTGATGCGGGCCGCCGCGGACCGTGAGGCGGGGCTTGTGGACCAGGTCGTCGCGCCTCTGCGGCTGCACCGTAATCCGCAGACCAGGGCGCACGCGGAGGACCGGACGCGGGAGCTGGCCGGGCTCACCGTGAAGTTGCACGCGGCTCTGGTGCAGAGCGCGCTGGGCGTACGGCTCCGCTGAGGCGCGGTGTTCGCCTGTGGCGGATCGGTCGGCCGATCTGGGCTCGACTACCCAAACATCCCGGGCACGGCCTAGGGTTGCTGTGTGAACGAGCTCGATGTCGTAGGTGTCCGGGTCGAAATGCCCTCCAACCAACCGATCGTGCTCCTGCGCGAAGTGGGAGGCGACCGTTACCTCCCCATCTGGATCGGGCCGGGGGAGGCGACGGCGATCGCTTTCGCCCAGCAGGGCATGGCGCCCGCGCGGCCGCTGACCCACGACCTGTTCAAGGACGTGCTGGAGGCCGTCGGCCAGGAGCTCACGGAAGTGCGCATCACCGACCTGCGTGAGGGCGTCTTCTACGCGGAGCTGGTGTTCGCCAGTGGGGTCGAGGTGAGTGCACGGCCTTCCGACGCCATAGCGCTGGCGCTGCGTACGGGAACGCCGATCTTCGGGAGTGACGGGGTGCTCGACGACGCGGGCATCGCGATCCCGGACGAGCAGGAGGACGAGGTGGAGAAGTTCCGCGAGTTCCTCGACCAGATCTCGCCCGAGGACTTCGGCACGAACAGCCAGTGAGGCCGGCGGGTGGTCGTGCGGGGCCGTGAGGCCTCGGCGCCGCCGGTCGCCGATCCCCTGCAGGTGGAGGGCTCGTGCTGCGGTGACGGCGTCCGAGCGGGGCTCCGCACATGCCGGGGGCCGGTGCGGCGTCGGGCGGCTCCGCCGGAGGGCATTCGGCTAGCCTTTCCCCGCGGGAGGGCACGCGAAACCACTCTCAGGGTGATTATCACTCGGCGTGGCGAGTGCGGTGGTCGTTGACGCACCCGGGGTGGCTGCCTACCGTCGACAAGGCAGGTCAAGGACGGAGGTCGGCGTGAGAAGCAGCGGCGACGGTACGGCTGGGGGTGCCCCCGAACGCAGGCTGGGGGACGGCGGCCCGTACCCAGGCTCTCGGCTGCGCTCGAGCTGGGGGGACCCCCATCACGGCAGCGCGGCCGGTCACGTCCCGCAGCGGCCCGCGGCCGTGCAGGACAGCGCGGGGGCGGCGTCCGAACCCCATGAGAACGTCGGCTATCGCGGTCCCACCGCGTGCGCGGCCGCCGGCATCACCTACCGGCAGCTCGACTACTGGGCCCGCACCGGTCTCGTGGAGCCGAGTGTGCGCTCCGCGCAGGGCTCCGGGACGCAGCGCCTCTACAGCTTCCGGGACGTCGTCGTCCTCAAGATCGTGAAACGGTTCCTCGACACGGGGGTGTCGCTGCAGAACATCCGCACCGCCGTCCAGCATCTGCGGGAGCGGGGCTTCAGCGACCTGGAGCGGATGACGCTGATGAGCGACGGGGCCACGGTCTATGAGTGCACCTCGCCCGACGAGGTCCACGCCCTGCTCCAGGGCGGCCAGGGGATCTTCGGGATCGCCGTCGGGGTCGTTTGGCGTGACGTGGAAAGCGCTCTCTCCCAGCTGCACGGGGAGCGGGTGGACACCGGGGAGACGCTCGTGGGTCACAACCCGTCGGACGAGCTCGCACGGCGTCGGAACAGGGCGGTCTGAGGGGCGGCGCGGAGCCGGGCGGTGTGGGGTGAACGCCGCCGCGACCGTGGCACAGGGGCATTGTCAGTGGCGTAGGGCAGCATCGGAGATGTGAGAACCGCGCCCACGATCCTGCATCTCGACATGGATGCCTTCTACGCCTCGGCGGAGCAGGCGTCCAAGCCGAGTCTGCGGGGGAAAGCCGTTGTGGTGGGCGGGCTGGGGCCGCGTGGGGTGGTCGCGACCGCCTCGTACGAGGCCCGGGTCTTCGGGGTGCACTCGGCGATGCCGATGGCGCAGGCGCGCCGGCTCGCTCCGAACGCCGCGTATCTCACGCCGCGCTTCACGTTCTACCGGACGATCAGCGATCAGGTCATGGGGCTGCTGCGGGACCTGTCTCCTCTGGTGGAGCCGTTGAGCCTGGACGAGGCGTTCGTGGACCTGGAGGCGGGGAGCGCGGCCTGGGACGAGGACTCCGCGCGGCTGGTGGGAGCGCGGTTGCGGGCGGACATACGGGCGGTGACCGCGCTCACCGGCTCCGTGGGGCTCGCGGCCTCCAAAATGCTGGCGAAGATCGCCTCCGAGCAGGCCAAGCCGGACGGGCTGGTGCTGATCGAGCCCGGGACCGAACGGGCCTTGTTGGGGCCGATGTCCGTGCGGATCCTGCCGGGGGTGGGGCCGGCGACCGGGGACCATCTGCGGCGGGCCGGGATCACCACGGTCGAGGAGATTGTGGAGGCCGGCGAGGACGAGGTCGTACGGCTGCTGGGCAAGGCGCACGGGCACGGGCTGTACGCGATGGCGCTGGCGCGGGACGACCGCGCGGTGGTGGCCGAGCGGGACACGAAGTCGGTGTCGGTGGAGGACACGTACGACGTCGACATCCATGACCGGGTGCGGGTGCGGATGGAGGTGCAGCGGCTCGCGGACCGGTGCGTGCGGAGGTTGCGGGGGGCCGGGCTGTCGGGGCGGACGATCGTGCTGAAGGTGCGGCGGTACGACTTCTCCACGCTGACGCGGTCCGAGACGTTGCGGGGGCCCACGGACGACCCGGCGGTGGTGCGGGAGCTGGCTGTTATACAGATCTGACACTGCAAAAGAAAAGCAATGAGAAAAAAAAAAAAAAAAAAAAAAAA
>NZ_JARGEE010000336.1:0-10119 GCF_033794485.1 Streptomyces sp. MB09-02B | reverse complement strand
ATTTTTTTTTTTTTTCTAACAGAAAACGGGATTAGAGATTTTGGTCCTGCTTCGGGGCTCGGGAATTGGTTTAAGGGGCCGGAACGGGGCGTCCAGGAGGTCCCCGTAGAGATCCCCGGCGACGGCGCGCGCGTGGTCGCACTCCCCTGCCAGCAGCATGCGCAGCACCGCCGCACCGATCCGCTGCTCGGCGGCGTGCAACGAGCCCGACCGCTCCGTAGTGAGGGTGAGGAGGGCGATCGCGGAGTGGACGGCGTACCGCTCGGCCGTACCGAGCGCCGCCGCCGTGCCGACGGCGAGCGCGGCGCGGGCCCGGCGGCCGGTGCCGAGGGAGTGCAGTTCGACGCGGTCCTCGCCGCCGACGACCGCGCTGGCCGGAGCGGGCCGGTCGCGCAGCCGTTCGACATCGGCGACGAGCCGCCCGGCCCGCCGCTCCGCCCACTCGGGCGCCACCGCGACGACCGCGCCGGAGGCGTCGTACAGCGCCGCCCACCCGTCGACCTGCCCGGCGAGCGCGCCCAGCAGCCCCTCGGGACCGGCGGCCAACGCCTGTCGGGTGAGTTCCCGCTGCGCGGCGAACCCCGCCGTCACCGCCCGGTACTGCTCGGCGGCGATCGCGGCCGACACCGCCTTGCTGATAGCGAGGAAAGGCGTACGCCGGGGCACTTCCAACAGGGGCAGCCCCTCCCCCTCGGCCGCGTCGACGAGCGCCTCGGGGATGTCCTCGTAGTGCACCCCGACGGCGAACCCGAGCCCGACGACCCCGGCCCCCACCAGCCGCCGTACATAGCGCCGCATCGCCTCCGGATCCTCCGCGTCCAGCTTCAGCGCGGTGATCAGCAGCAGCTCCCCGCCCTCCATGTACGGCACGGGGTCGGCGAGCTCACTGGCGTGCGCCCAGCGCACCGGCACGTCCAGGCGGTCCTCGCCCGCCCGCACGGTCAGCTTGAGCGCGGAGTGGTGGACGAGCGAGGCGAGCGTCGGGGGCATGGGACCTTCAGGTCGACGACGGAGGTGCGGGATTCGGGCGGGGCAAGGGACAAGCAGACGCCTCTTGGCCGCCGCGTATGAACGGACTGTCCCGATTCTGCCTCACCGTACGATCACAAGTCCCACGCACCGCACACCGAATGGCTCAAATCGAACGCCGCCCCGACGCCCCTCGACCCGCCCCGCTCAGCCCCGCAGGTCCACCAGCAACGGCGGCGCGTGCTCGCCCCGCACGTTCGTCAGTGACAGCACCGCGTGCCCCGGCGGCACCCCGTGCGCCAGTTCGGACGCGGACCACCGCTCCCGCTCCACCTGCCGCACGGTCACGGCCCGCGCGGTGGGAGCGTGGCCGGTCATGACCCGCCGCAGCGCGTGCCAGGCCTTGCCCGCCGGGGAGTCGGCGATGATCTGACGGTCGGTGACGTCCCTGGCCTCGGTCCACTCCTTGCCCCACACCTCGGCGAAGTCCTGCCCGTCCCACGGGGTGAGCCCGGACAGCGCCATCCGGCAGCCGGTGGCACCGAGGAGCGGCCCGCGCAACGGCCGGGGCACGTCGTCGAGGGTGCGCAGGGTGAGAACCGCCCCCGCGTTGGTGGACCGCAGCCGCTGGATGCCGCGTACGGCCTCCGGCGTGACCACCCCCGTGGCGTCGTCCAGCACGAGGCAGGCGAACAGCGACCGGTCCTCCCGTACCGCGACGCTCGCGGTGAACTGCGCGAGCACCAACCGCGCCAGGATGCGCGAGGCGTCGGCGTGACCGCGCTCGGGGAGGTCGATCCGGACCCGTACGGGGTGGTCGAGGGCCCGCAGGGAGAAGGGCCGGGACTGGCCGGAGGTGTCGAAGAACCCGGCGAAGGCGGGCCGGTCGAGCAGGGCGACCCGGTCCGCCAGGAGGGCCCCGAGGTCCCCGGGGTGCGCGAGCTGGCGTTCCCGCGCGTCCAGCTCCCGCAGCAGCGACTCCTGCCCGGCGTCCTGGAGGCCCTCGCGCAGCTCGCCCAGCGGGCCGGGGGCGCCGTCCAGCAGCTGCCGCAGCTGCGGCACCGACGGGAACCGTCCGTGCACCGCCTTGAACGGGCCGAGCAGCTGGGCGAGGACCGTGGTGGAGCGCCGGCTGTCGCCGCCGGGGTGCGGGTCGGCGAGATCGCCGACGAGCGCCTCCGCGAGGACGGCCGCCGCCTCGTCGGGGTCGGTGGTCCCGCCGTAGAGGTCGAGGTCGTACACGGACTCCGGGTTCCCGATCCGTACGACGACGTCGTACGCGTCGACCGGTCCGAGCCCCGCCCCCGCCGCGCCGACGACCACTACGGCGGCCCGACCGGCGAGCGCGTGCAGACACAGCGACTCGGCGACGGGCCAGACGACACTGCCCGTCTTCCCCGACCCGGCGGGCCCGACGGCCAGCAGGGACGTGCCGAGCAGGTCCGGGCCGAGGGCCAGACCTGTGCCCCGGTAGGCGTACGGGTTGCGCGGGTCGTCGACGGTGCCGCCCAGGCGGACCTGCCCGGTGACCAGGTCGTGCCGGGCCAGCCGGGCTGGCAGGTCGCGCTCTCCGGAGGGGTGCAGGCACGCGGCCGCCCCGTCCTTCAGCACGGCGCCGGTGAACGTGGCCAGACTGTGCCGGCCGCTGCGCACGCCCTGCCACGCCCGCATGATCCGCGCATGGTCCACGTCCCGCATCAGCCCGGCCCCCGCCTCGGCGACCAGCCGCTCGGCCGCCTCCCCGGCCCCGGCCTCCCGGAGGGGGTTCCACTGGGCGGGGTCGTCCTGGGGCGGCGGCACGACCTGCCGCTCCCGGGGCTGCCGGAAGCGCGAGGCGCCGTACCGGCGCCAGACCTCGCCCCAGCGGCCGAGCCGCCCCACCCCGATCATGATCGCCAGGGCGACGACCGCGTACCAGACGTAGCTGAGGACCACGGCGGAGTAGGAGTGGGCCGGTGCCCAGGAGTCCGGGATCATCGCGTAGAGCGGCACCAGCCACCAGCCGCCGAGGTAGCCGTTCCAGAGCAGGGACCAGATCAGCCAACCGACGAGGAAGGCGATCAGGGCGCCGCCCAGCAACTGCCGCGCGGGGACGGTCTCCGGCTCCTCCTCCGGCCGCGGGCGGTGGCCGAACCGCCACACTCCGGGCGCCGCGTCGGGCCGTGGCGTCCGCAGCCAGGACAGGAAGGCGTTCCCGTCCGGCCTGGGCGGCACGCCCGGCATGCCCGGCGCTCCCGGAGCCCCGGTCGGCATCGGCGGCACGGGAGGTGCGGCCGGCACCTCCGGCGACCCCGCCGGACGCGGCACAGGATTCGCATGTGTGCCCCGCGCGTCCCGCGTCCCGTCGCTGTTCATCGCGCTTGCCCCCTGACCAGCCGTTCCGTCCACCATCAGCGAGCCAATCTAACGCTCCCGCATGGGGAGTTCACCGTTTACGCGGCCGGGCGGACCCGAGTGCTCACCGTTTACGCGGCCGGGCGGACCCGAGTGCTCACCGTATTACGCGGCAGGGCGCACACCCGTGCCCACCGTTCCTCCCTGTCCAACCCGGACAAGACGAACACCCGACAACGCCCACATGGAGCATGCCCACCCACCGGCCGTCGCCCTAGCCTGCGAGAAAAGAAGCCAAGACGTCCGCACCATCCCAGGAGCCCCACATGAGCGCACTTCCGCAGGAGCGCCGCGTAGTCACCGCCATCCCCGGACCGAAGTCCCAGGAACTGCAGGCTCGTCGTGTCGCCGCCGTCGCGGCGGGCGTGGGGTCGGTGCTGCCCGTGTTCACCGCGCGCGCGGGCGGCGGCATCATCGAGGACGTCGACGGCAACCGGCTGATCGACTTCGGCTCGGGCATCGCCGTCACGAGCGTCGGCGCGAGCGCGGAGGCCGTGGTCCGCCGGGCGACCGCCCAACTCCAGGACTTCACGCACACCTGTTTCATGGTCACCCCGTACGAGGGCTACGTCGCGGTCGCCGAGGCTCTCGCCGAGCTCACCCCCGGCGACCACGCCAAGAAGTCCGCGCTCTTCAACAGCGGCGCCGAGGCCGTCGAGAACGCCGTGAAGATCGCCCGGTCGTACACCAAGCGGCAGGCCGTCGTCGTGTTCGACCACGGCTACCACGGCCGCACCAACCTCACGATGGCGCTGACCGCGAAGAACATGCCGTACAAGCACGGCTTCGGCCCGTTCGCGCCCGAGGTGTACCGCGTGCCCGTGGCGTACGGCTACCGCTGGCCGACCGGGCCGGAGAACGCGGGCCCGGAGGCCGCCGCGCAGGCGATCGACCAGATCGCCAAGCAGGTCGGCGCGGAGAACGTGGCCGCGATCGTCATCGAGCCGGTGCTCGGCGAGGGCGGCTTCATCGAGCCGGCCAAGGGCTTCCTGCCCGCGATCAGCAAGTTCGCCTCCGACAACGGCATCGTCTTCGTGGCCGACGAGATCCAGTCCGGCTTCTGCCGCACCGGCCAGTGGTTCGCGTGCGAGGACGAGGGCATCGTGCCGGACCTGATCACCACCGCCAAGGGCATCGCCGGCGGTCTCCCGCTCGCCGCCGTCACCGGCCGCGCGGAGATCATGGACGCGGCACACGCGGGCGGCCTGGGCGGCACCTACGGCGGCAACCCCGTCGCCTGCGCGGGCGCCCTCGGCTCGATCGAGACGATGAAGGAGCTCGACCTCAACGCCCGGGCGAAGAACATCGAGGCGACGATGAAGGCGCGCCTGACCGCCATGGCCGAGAAGTTCGACGTCATCGGGGACATCCGCGGCCGCGGCGCCATGATCGCCATCGAGCTGGTCAAGGACCGTACGACGAAGGAGCCGAACCCGGAGGCGACCGCCGCGCTGGCCAAGGCCTGCCACCAGGAGGGGCTGCTGGTCCTGACCTGTGGCACCTACGGCAACGTGCTGCGCTTCCTGCCGCCGCTCGTCATCGGCGACGACCTCCTGAACGAGGGCCTCGACATCATCGAGCAGGCGTTCACCCGCATCTGAGACCCGTCCGAGAGGGCCGGACACCTCCGCGGAAGCCCGTTTCCCGCACGGCGCCCGCATACGGAATCCCCCACCCGCCCCCGACGTCCCACGCTTCCCGGAACCGGAATCCGATCCCGGATTCCGGTCCCTGTGGACAAGCGTCAGAGGGCGTGAAGAAGGTGTGCAAGGTGCATGTCGGGTCGCGATTCCGCCTGTCCCCGCCGCGCTCCCTGCCGTAGGTTCTGACGCAGATGAGAGATACACCCCGCCCACAGGGGACTGTGGGTGACACCGGGTCGGGGCCTCCCCAGCTTCGCCCTGGTCGTGCCCTCGCGCACACACCCGGAGCTTCCGGCTCCGGATCTCCTCACCGATCGGATGGCCGCCCGCCCCAAACCCCCCGGGGCGTGCGGCACACCGATCCGGACGGCCGTCCTCGAACCACCCCCCCTGTTCGAGGACGGCCGACCACCCCCTCGGGCCGCAGCGCCGCTCTCCTCCTTCTCGGCGGCGCCCCGGCCCTTCTTTTCACCCTGATCACCTGGCAGGTCCTCGCGCGCGGCCCGCTGGCCCGCCTGGACGAACGCCTCAGCGACTCCCTCGTCCACCGGGGCGCCCCCACACAGTTCCTCGCCGACCTCGGCAACATCACGGTCGCCGTCCCGGTCCTCGCCCTGGCTCTTCTGTTCGTCGCACGGCGTACGCGTGCCACCGGTCGGGACCACTGGTGGCGGCCGTCCGCCGCCGCGGCCCTCCTCATGGCGGCCGTTCCCCTCTGGGTGGTCCCGCTCAAGGAGCTCATCGCCCGCTCCGGCCCGCCGATCATGGGCCCGGGCACGGGTTTCTACCCCTCCGGCCACACCGCGACGGCCGCCATCGCTTACGGCGCCGCCGTCCTGCTCCTGTGGCCCTGGCTGCGCGGCACCCTCGCGCGCCGTGTGGTCGTCGTCCTCGCGGTCGTCCTGAACATCGGGGTCGGTTTCGGCCTGGTGCGCCAGGGCTACCACTGGCCGCTCGACGTGGTGGCGAGCTGGTGCGTGTGCGCGCTGCTGCTCTCCTCGCTGTGGTTCGGGGTGCGGCGCCGCCGCGCATGACGTTCGCCGACTACCTCCGCCAGGCGTCCGTTCGACATTCGTTCGGCATCCGTTCGATGTCCGCTGCCGCGTCGGCCGCACGGGCGGCCGACGAGAGCGCGGCGCGGCCGGGGGACGGCCGCTCGTCACGACGCGGGGCGGTCGGCCCCGGCTACCGGTCCTCGTCCCTCGCCAGGCTCGCCGCCGCCTCGTGCATGGCCAGTTCGAGGAGGGCCGGGTCGGTGAGGGTGCCGCTGCCGTCCGGCGGGACCAGCCAGCGGACGCCGCCGGTCTGCCGGCCCGGGTACGGCACCACGATCCAGGTGCCGCCGCCCGCGCTGCGCACCCCCGTGCCCAGCCACCGGGACGCCGTGCCCGGCGGGACGAAGAACCCCATGCGGTCGTCGCCGAAGTCGACGAGCACGGGCCCGGGTTGGTCGATGATGCGAGTCAGGACGTCGAGCGTGGGATAGCCGAGTTCGCCCGGCAGGATCAGCACGTCCCAGGCCCTGCCGGCCGGCAGCAGGGCGACCCCCAGGGGGTTGCGCTCCCACTCCCAGCGGCAGGCCTCGGGATCCGGTGACACGGATGCCAGCCACTCGACCGCCGTCTTGGCCCCAGTCATGACAGGGACCTTCCTCTCTCTAGAGCTCCTGCGGACGCGGTTTCGCGTCAGGAGCACAGACAGAGGTTCCGGCCGGGCATTACGCGGGTTCCGACCACTTCTTGGTGGTGAATGGCGTAACCCGGTCGGACAGGGCGTACGCCTGTTGATCACTTGTGCGCCCGCACGCCCCGTCGACCACGGGTCGCGGTGCTCATGTCCTCAGCTGTCGAAGCCCAGCCCCAGCCGGTCCATGGCCTTCAGCCACAGGTTGCGGCGGCCCGCGTGGGAGTCGGCCCGGGCCAGGGACCACTTGGTGAGGGCGATGCCGGTCCAGGCGAACGGCTCCGGCGGGAAGGGCAGCGGCTTCCTGCGCACCATCTCCAGTTCGGTGCGCTCCGTGCGCTCCCCCGCGAGGAGGTCCAGCATGACGTCCGCGCCGAACCGGGTGGCGCCCACGCCGAGCCCGGTGTAGCCGGCCGCGTAGGCGACTCTGCCCTGGTGGGCGGTGCCGAAGAACGCGGAGAAGCGGGAGCAGGTGTCGATGGCGCCGCCCCAGGCGTGGGTGAAACGGACGCCCTCCAGCTGCGGGAAGCAGGTGAAGAAGTGCCCGGCGAGCTTGGCGTACGTCTCCGGCCGGTCGTCGTACTCGGCGCGCACCCGGCCGCCGTACTGGTAGACCGCGTCGTAGCCGCCCCAGAGGATCCGGTTGTCGGCGCTGAGTCGGAAGTAGTGGAACTGGTTGGCCGAGTCCCCGAGCCCCTGCCTGTTCTTCCAGCCGATCGACGCGAGTTGCCCGGCGGTGAGCGGCTCGGTCATCAGGGCGTAGTCGTAGACGGGGACGGTGTACGCGCGGACGCGCCTGACCAGGCTGGGGAAGATGTTGGTGCCGAGCGCCACCTGCCGGGTACGGACCTGGCCGTAGGGGGTGCGGACGGCCATGCCGGTGCCGTACGCCTTCAGGTTCAGCGCGGGCGTGTGCTCGTAGACCCGGACGCCGAGGTTCAGGCAGGCCCGCTTGAGGCCCCAGGCGAGTTTGGCGGGGTGCAGCATCGCGACGCCCCGGCGGTCGTGCAGGCCGGCCTCGAAGGTGGGTGAGGCGACCTGGTCGCGGACGGCGTCGGCGTCCAGGAACTCGATGCCGTCGGCGAGGCCCTTGCGGGCGATCTCGTCGTACCAGTCGCGCAGCTCCCAGGCCTGGTACGTCTCGGTGGCGACGTCGATCTCGCCGGTGCGTTCGAAGTCGCAGTCCAGGCTGTGGCGGGCGACCGCCGCCTCGATCTCGTCGAGGTTGCGGGCGCCCAGTTCCTCCAGCCTGTGGATCTCGTCCGGCCAGCGGGCGAGGCCGTTGGCCAGACCGTGGGTGAGCGAGGCGGCGCAGAAGCCGCCGTTGCGGCCGGAGGCGGCCCAGCCCACCTCGCGCCCTTCCAGCAGGACGACATCCCGTCCCGGGTCGCGCTCCTTGGCGTTCAGCGCGGTCCACAGTCCGCTGTAGCCGCCGCCGACGACCAGCAGGTCGCAGGTCTCGGCGCCGGTGAGCGCGGGCTCGGGGTGGGGCTTGCCGGGGTCTTCGAGCCAGTACGGGACCGGCCGTGCGTCGGAGAGAGACTTTGTCCAACGGTTCATGGCGCTCGGGGCCATGATTTCAACTCCCTACAGAGTCATCGAAACGAGCGGCGCTTATGCCTTCTGCCGCTTTCTGCGATTTCCGATGGCCATTCCGGCCACCACGAACAGTACGGCGACCAGGAACATGGCCGTACCGATGACATTGATCTGGACGGGTGTGCCGCGTTGCGCCGAACCCCAGACGAACATGGGGAAGGTGACGGTCGAGCCCGCGTTGAAATTGGTGATGATGAAATCGTCGAAGGAGAGCGCGAAGGCGAGCAGCGCGCCCGCCGCGATGCCGGGTGCGGCGATCGGCAGGGTGACCCGGACGAAGGTCTGCACGGGCCCGGCGTAGAGATCGCGCGCGGCCTCCTCCAGCCTCGGGTCCATCGACATCACGCGTGCCTTGACGGCGACGACGACGAAGCTGAGGCAGAACATGATGTGCGCGATGAGGATCGTCCAGAATCCCAACTGCGCACCCAGGTTGAGGAACAGAGTGAGCAGCGAGGCGGCCATCACGACCTCGGGCATCGCCATCGGGAGGAAGATCAGCGAGTTGACGGCGCCGCGCGCCCGGAAGCGGTACCGCACCAGGGCAAAGGCGATCATCGTGCCGAGGGCGGTCGCGCCGAGGGTCGCCCAGGCGGCCAGCTGGAGGCTGAGCAAGAGCGAGCCGCACAGGTCGGCGACACCGCACGGGTCGGTCCAGGCGGCGGTGGAGAATTCCTGCCACTCGTAGTTGAAACGGCCCTTGGGCTGGTTGAAGGAGAAGACCGTGACGACGATGTTCGGCAGGAGGAGATATCCGAGCGTCAGCAGTCCCGCGATGACGACGAGCCGACGCTTGAGCCATTTGACGAAGGTCATTTAAACCAGGTCCTCCGTCCCGGACTTGCGGATGTAGACCGTGACCATGAGCAGAATCGCGGCCATCAGAAGGAAGGAGAGCGCCGCCGCCGTCGGATAGTCGAGGATCCGCAGGAACTGGCTCTGGATGACGTTGCCGATCATCTGGGTGTTGGTGGAGCCGAGGAGTTCGGCGTTCACGTAGTCGCCGCTGGCCGGGATGAACGTCAGCAGGGTGCCGGAGACCACGCCGGGCATGGAGAGCGGGAAGGTGACCTTGCGGAACGTGGTGAACGGTCGGGCGTACAGGTCGCCGGCCGCCTCGTGCAGTCGTCCGTCGATGCGTTCGAGGGAGGTGTAGAGCGGCAGGATCATGAACGGCAGGAAGTTGTACGTGAGGCCGCAGACGACGGCGAGCGGGGTGGCCAGCACCCGGTCCCCGGCGGTGAGGCCGAGCCAGCTGGTGACGTCCAGGACGTGCAGCGTGTTGAGGGCGCCGACGACCGGGCCGCCGTCCGAGAGGATCGTCTTCCAGGCGAGGGTGCGGATCAGGAAGCTGGTGAAGAAGGGCGCGATCACCAGGATCAGGATGAGATTGCGCCAGCGGCCTGCCCGGAAGGCGATCAGGTAGGCCAGCGGGTAGCCCAGCAGCAGACACATGATCGTCGCCGAGCCCGCGTAGAGCACCGAGCGCAGGAACTGCGGGTAGTACTCGCTCAGCGCGTCCCAGTACGTCGCGAAGTGCCAGGTGACCCGGTAGCCCTCCTCCAACGAGCCCGTCTGCACGGACGTGGAGGCCTGGTAGACCATCGGCATCGCGAAGAAGACCAGCAGCCAGATCAGACCGGGCGCGAGCAGCAGGTACGGCGTCCAGCGGCCCCTCTTTAGTATGTTCCTTATACACATCTAAGGCTGCCGCGGAATGCCCTTGGGTAACACCCGGGGGGCGCCCTACAATACAAAAAAAAAGTCGAAGCAGATAGAATAAGATAGAATGCTGCAAACAACCAGATACATAAAACAAAACAAGAGGAAA
>NZ_JARGEE010000335.1:0-10151 GCF_033794485.1 Streptomyces sp. MB09-02B | reverse complement strand
CCCGTCCCCCCGCCCCAACGGCGACCCCCGCAGCCCGGCCGCCCGTGTCGCGCAGGCCAGCAGCGCACCGGCGGCCCCCGCCCCGGCACCCCACAGCGCGCCCAGCACCAGTGCCGCCGTCGCCCGCCCGCGCAGCTCCACTCCCGCGTCGAACGCGTCGATCCCGAACAGGGCCAGCGAGGCGTCCACCGACACCTCCGTCAACCACACGAGCAGCGGCAGTGCCACCGCCGTCGCGAGCCCGAGCCGAAGCGCGCAGCGCCCCATGAAGCCGAGCACGTTCCCGCCCCGTACATCGGCACCGGACGCACCCCCGGCAGCCGTGGCAGCCAGCCCCCGTACGAACGGCGTACGCACGGCGGTCAGGACCCCCGCGTACAACATCATCAGCGCGGCTGCCAGGCCGAGCAGCCAGAGCCGACCGTCCAGTTCGGCCAGACGGCCGAGGGTGACGGGTTCGCTCGCGTCGACGCGCAGCAGTTCACCGAGCGGGTCGGGCAGGAGATCGGCCAAGGTCCCGGTCGCGCTGCCGTCCCAGGGGACGAGGAGACCGAGGGGGACGCCCAGCCAGACCCCGTTCGGCGCGCCGAGGAGGGCTGCGCCCGCGATCCGCCGGGGATTCGGGTCGCCGATCGCGGCGTACACCGCCGCCGCGAGCCCGGCGAGGACCGCCACCAGGAGCACGGTGACCACGGCGGACACAGCCGGCCGTACGACCCGGTGCACGACGTCGAGTCCGGGCGGCAGGGGAGTGCGACGCGAGGCCAGCAGGGCGATGAGCAGCACGCCGAGGCACCAGGTCAGGCCGCCGAGCACGGTCGGCACGGCGTCGACCGTGAAGCCGACCCGGGCGTCGGCGGAGGCCAGGTCGCCGAGCCGGTCCGGCAGCAGACCGCCGCCGAGGTCACCGAGGTCGCCGAGCCCGGGGATCTCGACGTTGTCGAGGTCGCCGCCGCCCGGCAGCTGTTCGTCGATGCCCAGTCGGCTGCCGTCGAGGGTGATGACGGCGTTCCCGGCCCAGGCCAGACCACCCATCAACCCCACGAACAGCGCGAGCACCGTGCCGACGCGCGCGAGGAGTTCCACCGGCCGGACGACAACTCCCGTGCCACGCAAGGACCGTAGGAAGAACCAGGCCAGCAGGAGCGCACCCACGAGGCTGACACCCAGTGGCGTGATCTCGATGGCCGTGGTCGACTGCACCCCTTCCAGGCCCATCACGGACACATCGCCGGACGGCGTCACCGACCCACCCGCCCCGAGCGCCACAACCGCCGCCGTCATGGGCCCGAGTTCGCCCGCCGCGTCGGCCTCCAGCAGATGCAGACCGAGCGCAGCCACACCCGCCATGCCGATCAACGCCCAGCTCACGGCGGCGATCGCGGAGAACACCACATCCCCCCACGGCACGCGCCTGCCCTGGTCGACATACCGGTCGCTCATGGTCGGACCCCCCGATCCGCATCGCGGCGTTGCACCGCTGATGTCCCCCTCGCGTGGGATTACCACTCTCCGGCCCGGTTTCAACCCCGTCAACGGGACGGGGAGATGCCCCCGTACGTTCTCTTCACAAGGCCCGACTTTCGGTCAGGGGGTCGAGCCTGAAATAGTTCCCCCCGATGTTCGACATCCCTAGACTCCCTGTGTTGGGGGTAATTCGGGGGACAACTCAGTGGGGCATGGAGTGCCGGAACTCGTACTGGAATTGAACGGACAAACCTGGACGCTCGATCCGTCCAGGGCATACACCCTCGGACGTGATCCGCAGGGGGACATCGTGTTCGACGACGCCAGGGTGTCCTGGCGTCACGCCACGATCAGCTTCGGCGGCCGTAGTTGGGTGATCGAGGACCACGGCAGCACCAACGGCACCTTCGTGCAGGGGCAGCGGATCCACCAGTTGGAGATCGGCCCCGGCTCGGCCGTACACCTCGGCAACGCGACCGACGGCCCGAGACTCAGCCTCTCCGGCACCGCCGCGTCCGTCGCGCAGCCCCAGCAGCAGCCGTACGCGGCACAGGGCGCGAGCGCCGGATACGCCGGCCAGCAGAGCCCGCAGCAGCAGGCACCGCAGGCGGGCTGGCAGCAGCCGCCGGCGGCACAGGTCCCGCAGCAGCAGGGCTTCCCGCAGCAGGGCCCCGGTGGTGGCGCGGGGGCGCCGCCGGTCTACGGCGACCGCAGCCCGACCACGTTCCACCACCTGTCGCTCGGCCGTGTCATGCGCATCGGTCGTGCCCTGGAGAACGAACTGGTGGTCTCCGACCTCCAGGTCTCGCGTCACCACGCCGAGTTCCACGCGACGCCCGACGGGCGCTTCGAGATCCGTGACCTCGGCTCGCACAACGGCACGTTCGTCAACGGCATGCCGATCGCCAAGGGCGGCTCGGCCCTCCTCGGCCCGAACGACATCGTCGGCGTCGGCCACTCGACGTTCCGTATCATCGGCGATCGTCTGGAAGAGTTCGTCGACACCGGTGACGTCTCCTTCTCCGCGCGCCATCTGACGGTCACCGTCGACGGCGGCAAGCAGATCCTGAAGGACGTCTCCTTCGGGGTCCCGGAGAAGTCACTCATCGCGGTCATCGGCCCCTCGGGCTCCGGCAAGTCGACCCTGCTGAAGGCGCTCACGGGCTACCGCCCCGCCAACCAGGGCGACGTCCTCTACGACAACCGGAACCTGTACAAGCAGTTCGCCGAGCTGCGGCAGCGCATCGGTCTGGTCCCGCAGGACGACATCCTGCACAAGGAGCTGACCGTCAAGAAGGCCCTCAAGTACGCGGCCAAGCTGCGCTTCCCGGCCGACACCACGGCCGCCGAGCGCGACGCCCGCATCGACGAGGTGCTGCGCGAGCTCAAGCTCGACATCCACAAGGACAAGAAGGTCACCTCGCTCTCCGGCGGCCAGCGCAAGCGCGTCTCGGTCGCCCTGGAGCTGCTGACCAAGCCGTCGCTGATCTTCCTGGACGAGCCGACCTCCGGCCTCGACCCGGGCATGGACCGCGACGTCATGCAGCTGCTCCGCGGCCTCGCCGACGACGGCCGTACGGTCCTGGTGGTCACCCACTCGGTGGCCGAGCTGGCCATCTGCGACAAGCTGCTGGTGATGGCCCCGGGCGGCTCGGTGGCGTACTTCGGTCCGCCCGAGGAGGCGCTGAACTTCTTCGGCTACGAGACCTGGGCCGACGTCTTCTCCGCCTTCGAGAACTACCGCGACTACGACTGGGCGGGCCGCTGGAAGGGCTCGCAGCACTACCAGATGTACGCCGCGGACATCGACGCCGTCGCCCCGCAGTCGGTGCACATGCCGCCGCCGCAGGCGATGCGTCCGCCGAAGCCGCAGGGCTGGTTCTCCCAGCTCGGCACCCTGGTCCGGCGCTATGTCTCCGTCATCGCCTCCGACAAGGGCTTCCTGGCGCTGACGGTGATCCTGCCGGCCGTCCTCGGCGCGGTGAGCCTGCTCATCGACCCGGACAAGGACCTGCTGGTCAGGAAGATCAACCCGGCGACCGACCTGCCCATCCCGAACGGCACGGCCACCACGGTGCTGCTGATCCTCGCGGTCGGCGCGTGCTTCGCGGGAGCCGCCAACTCCGTCCGAGAGCTGATCAAGGAACGGGTGATCTACGAGCGGGAGCGGGCCACCGGCCTGTCGCGCTCGGCGTACCTGATGTCCAAGGTGATCGTGCTCGGCGCGGTGACCGTGTTCCAGGGCGCGATGGTCGGCGCGATCGGGTTCTCCAGCCGGACCATCCCGGACGAGGCGCTGATCTTCGGCGACGGCAAGGTCGCCGTGATGCTCGAACTGTCCATCCCGATCATGGGGCTCGGCTTCACGTCCATGATGTTCGGCCTGGTCATCTCCTCGCTGGTGAAGACCGCCGAGAAGACGATGCCGCTGCTGGTCATGTTCGCGATCATCCAGGTCGTCTTCACCGGCTGCCTCTTCGCCCTGCACGGCAGCCCCGGCGTCAACGAGTTCTCGTACCTGATGCCGTCGCGCTGGGCGGTCGCCGCCGCCGGTGCCACGCTGGATTTCAACAACATCAGCCCGCCCAAGGAGGCCGGCGACACCGACCCGCTGTGGGACCACACGGTCGGCGCCTACAGCCTCGACATGATCGCCCTCATCGTGCTCGGCGTGATCTGCGGCTTCCTCGTGGCCCGCTTCCTGCGCCGCCACGAGCCCGAGGTCATGCGCAAGTAGTCCACGGGCAGTGACGCACGAAGGGCGGCACCCGCACCGGGTGCCGCCCTTCCACGTTCTCAGAGGTCCCGCGCGGGCCTCAGTACGCGCTGTTGACGTTGTCGATCGAGCCGTAGCGGTCGGCGGCGTAGTTCGCGGCGGCCGTCAGGTTGGCGACCGGGTCGTACTGGCTCTTCTTCGTGCCCGGCACGTGGTAGGCGTCGAAGGTCGGCTTGATGACCTGCAGCAGACCGATCGACGGGACGCCGTTCTGGGCGTTGATGTCCCAGTCGTTGATGGCGTTCGGGTTGCCCGAGGACTCCCGCATGATGTTCTTGTGCAGGCCGTGGTAGGTGCCCGGGATCTTGTGCTTCTTCATGATGTCGAGCGCCTCGCGGATCCAGCCGTCGAGGTTGTCCGGGTACGACTTGGCGGCGGCGGCCTTGACCTGGGCGGCGCGCTTGGCGGACCGGCTCGCGGCCTCCTTCTTCGCGCGCTCCTGCTCGGCCTTCTTCTTCGCGGCAGCGGCGGCGGCCTTCTTGTCGGCGTCGGCGGCCTGGTTCGTGACGCTGGCCTTCGCGGCCGGGGCCGGGTTCTGGCTGAACGCCGCCGGAGCCGCGGACACCGTCTGCGTGGCGGTCTGAGCCTCGGCCGGCACCAGCGAGAACGCGAGGGCGGCGGCACCGAACGCGGCCACTCCGGCGAACGAGAGCTTGTGGGTCTTGGTCAGCGCGAGACTGTGGCCGGGGATCTTGGCGTTCTTGAGCATGAGTGATGGACCTCTTCGAATAGCGCGGAGGTCGCTCTGCGTGCCAGGTGGGGGACACAGCTCTTCCAGCACAAACGCCACGGGATGACCCGCGGCGCCGAGCGACAGCAGCAATTCTTAGCGGCCGCAAAATCGGGTGGCAAAGGTGTGACGTACGATGCCACTTAGTTGAACGGGAACCGGCAAAATAGGACAGACCACCCCGTCCTTCCCGCTCATACCGCCCGTATACATCTCCTAGGCTTCTTCGTACGTGATGTGGGCCCTATGGGGGGCCTCACATCACCCCGGCGGTTTGTTCACGTTCGGTTGCGTCAGCAATGCTCTGTGTGAGGTGCTCTCTCCGGCAGGATCAGATGCACGTCCCCGAACTCGTGCCACAGATACCGCCCCTCGATCGCCGCCCCGTACGCACGGTCGATCGCCGCCCGCCCCGCTACCGCCTCCAGCATCAGCAGGTGCGAGGCCTCCGGCTCGTGCAGCCCGGTCAGCAGCCCGTCGACCACCCGCACCCCGCGCTCCGGCGTCACCACCAGATCCGTCCAGCCCTCCCGGGCCCGTACGACGCCGTCGGACCCGGTCGCCGACTCCACGGCCCGCACCGCCGTCGTCCCCACCGCGACGACCCGTCCACCACCCGCCCGCGCAGCGTTGACCAGCCGCGCCGAGGCCTCGGGCACCGCGAACCGCTCCGGGTACGGCGGCTCGTGCGCCTCCGCCGACGCGACCCCGGTGTGCAACGAGACGGGCGCGAACTGCACCCCCCGGCTCACCAGCTCCGCCACCAGCCGGGCCGTGAACGGCCGCCCGGCACTCGGCATCTCCGCACTGCCCGCCCCGTCCTCGGACGGCAACGCGAACACCGTCTGGTACACCGACAACGGCTGGTCCCGCTCGGTGTAGGAGTAACGGATCGGCCGCCCGTGCTTCCGCAGCAGCCCGGCGACGGCCGCCGAGGACACCCGGGCCCACCACAACCGCTCCCCCCGCCCGCTCAGGGGCTCCTCCAGGACCAGCCGTACGTCACGCGGCAGCCGCACCTCCGTCCCCGCCGGACCGCCCGCACGCGCGCGCGTGGTGCCGCGCCCGTCCGGATCCCGCAGCTCGACCGCCCACCGCCCGTCGTCGCCCCGCGTGGAGAAATGCACCACCACGCGCGCGTGCCCGATCCTCCCGTCCACCGCCGCCGCCAACGTGGGCGAGGTGTTGACCACCAGCAGATCGCCCGCCGCCAGCAGCCCCGGCAACGCCGCGAACGCGTGGTGCGAGACCTCCGTCCCCCGCGAGACCAGCAGGCGTACGCCGTCCCGGTCGAGGCCCGGCCCGCGCTGCTCGGCGGGCACGCGCGCGTGGAGCGCCTCCGGCACCCGCACCGTCACCGTCGTCATCGCCCCTCCAGCAGCGACGACGCCGCGTAGCGGCCACTGGCCGGCCGCTCGTCGAGCAGCCGCAGGAAAGCGGGCACCACACCGGCCGGCGCCGGTCGCGGCTCGTCGTCGTCCGGTACGGCCGCCGCGTACAGGTCCGTGCCCATGTCGCCGGGATCGACGGCCCACACCCGAAGGCCCGGCTCCTCCTCCGCCAGCACCGCCGACAACTGGTCCAGCGCCGCCTTCGAGGCCCCGTAACCGCCCCACGTCCCGTACGCCTCGACCGCCGCGTCCGAGCTCACGCCGATCACCGTGCCCGCCCCCGAGGCCCGCAACAGCGGCAGCGCTTCCTGGACCAGCCCCAGCGCCGCGACCACATTGACCTCCAGCGCCCGCCTCAGCCCCTCCAGGGGCAGCCCCTCCAGCCGTACGAGCGGCTCGGCGCCGAGCGCGCTCGCGTTGTTCACCAGCAGGTCCACCCCGCCCAGCCGCCGCGCGGCCGCCACCAGCTCGGCCCGGTGCCCGGCGTCCGTGACGTCCCCCGCCAGGGCCTCCACCCGCGTCCCGTACGCCGACAGCTCCGCCGCCGTCTCCTTCAGGGGCCCGGCGGTCCTGGCGTCGAGCACCAGATCCCACCCGCGCTCTGCCAGCGCCGCGCCGAGTGCCCGGCCCAGCCCCTTCGACGCCCCCGTGATGATCGCAACCGGCATGACATCCGTCCCCTCGTCCTCGCCCGCCTTCGAACCCGGCGGCGGTGATCCCAACGTAGGAACCGCACCGCCCCCACCGCCTCGTACGCGGGCACCAGAGCCCCGGGGCCCTTCGCCCTACGCCACCGGGCCGGGCCCCCGGACGTAGGACCCGTCCAAGGCCGCCCGACCCGGCCCCGGGGACCTAGGACCGGTCGTAGGCCCCGGACCTACGTCCGAGGGCCCCGGCGAGGCCTCCGGCGGTCCGATCCGCCGTGTCGGACCCCGCCGGTACGGTGAGGTCATGAGTCAAGGTCCACGGTCCGGCCTCGCCGCGGTGAGCAGCGCCCTGCTGGCCATGAGCAGGCACCTGGAGGTGCGCGACGTCCTCAAGACGATCGTCGCCTCCGCGCGCGAGCTGCTGGACGCGGAGTACGCAGCGCTCGGGGTCCCCGACGACCACGGCGGCTTCGCGCAGTTCGTCGTCGACGGCGTCAGCGACGCCCAGTGGAGGGCCATCGGCCCGCTCCCGCGCCAGCACGGCATCCTCGCCGCGATGCTCCACCAGGCCACCCCCGAGCGCCTGGCCGACGTCCGCAAGGACCCCCGTTTCGAGGGCTGGCCCAGCGCCCACCCGGAGCTGATCGACTTCCTGGGCCTGCCCATCCGCGACGGCGACGAGGTCATCGGCGCCCTCTTCCTCGCCAACAAGCGCTGCCCCAAGCCCGACGGCGGCTGCGGCTTCACCGAGGAGGACGAGGACCTGCTGTCGATCCTCGCCCAGCACGCCGCCATCGCCCTCACCAACGCCCGCCTCTACGAACGCAGCCGCGAGCTGACCATCGCCGAGGAACGCTCCCGGCTTGCCCACGAACTGCACGACGCGGTCAGCCAGAAGCTGTTCTCCCTGCGCCTGACCGCCCAGGCGGCCGCCGCCCTCGTCGACCGCGACCCCTGCCGCGCCAAGGGCGAACTCCAGCAGGTCGCCGCCCTCGCCGCCGAAGCCGCGGACGAACTGCGCGCCGCGGTCGTCGAGCTCCGCCCCGCCGGGCTCGACGAGGACGGCCTGGTCGCCACCCTGCGCACCCAGGTCCACGTCCTGGACCGCGCCCACAGCGCCCGCGTCACCTTCTCCGGCCGAGGTGCCCGCGCACTGCCCGCCGCCCAGGAGGAGGCCATGCTGCGCGTGGCCCAGGAGGCCCTGCACAACGCCCTGCGGCACTCGGGGGCCGAGCGGGTCGACGTCACGCTGGACCGGCACGGCGGCGGAGCCGTCCTACGGATCACGGACGACGGCGACGGCTTCGACCCCCAGGCCGTACGCCGCGCGGGACGCCACCTCGGCCTGGTCTCCATGCGCGACCGGGCCAGCGGGGTCGGCGGCCGGCTGACCGTGGAATCGGCGCCCGGAAAGGGCACCACGATCGAGATGGAGGTCCCCGGTGGCTGAGGCAATCAAGGTGCTGCTCGTCGACGACCACCAGGTGGTCCGCCGCGGCCTGCGCACCTTCCTGGAGGTGCAGGACGACATAGAGGTCGTGGGAGAGGCCGCCGACGGCGCCGAGGGAGTCGCCCGCGCCGAGGAACTACGGCCCGACGTCGTGCTCATGGACGTCAAGATGCCCGGCATGGACGGCGTCGAGGCCCTCCGGAAGCTCCGCGAACTGGCCAACCCCGCGCGCGTGCTCATCGTCACCAGCTTCACCGAGCAGCGCACGGTCGTCCCGGCCCTGCGCGCCGGCGCCGCCGGATACGTCTACAAGGACGTGGACCCCGACGCCCTGGCCGGCGCCATCCGCTCGGTGCACGCCGGGCACATCCTCCTGCAGCCGGAGGTCGCCGACGCCCTGCTGTCCCAGGAGGAGGCCAACTCCGGCCAGGGGAGAGGCGGTTCGCTGACCGAGCGGGAGCGCGAGGTGCTCGGCCTGATCGCCGACGGCCGCTCCAACCGCGAGATAGCCCGAGCGCTGGTGCTGTCCGAGAAAACGGTGAAGACCCACGTCTCGAACATCCTGATGAAGCTCGACCTGGCGGACCGGACCCAGGCCGCACTGTGGGCGGTACGCCATGATGTGACCGGATGATGTGCGGATTGTCCGGCAACACGGAGGGTTCCGCTCCGGGCTGAGATTCATACTGTCGGGTGTATGTCCCCCGGGTGGCGCATCCTGCCGGGACCCCCGGCGTTCTTCATTGCGTGCTGCGTGCGACCGCCGCAGTGATCGCAAGGAAGGGCTCAAAGTGAAGAACCTGAAGAAGGCCGCCGCTGTCACGATGGTGGCCGGTGGCCTCGTCGCCGCCGGTGCCGGTATGGCCTCCGCCACCGACGGCGGGGCGCACGCCGACGGCAAGGCCATCGGCTCGCCGGGCGTCGTCTCGGGCAACGTCATCCAGGCCCCGGTCCACATCCCCGTGAACGCGGTCGGCAACAGCGTGAACGTCGTCGGCATCCTGAACCCGGCCTTTGGCAACCTGGGTGTCAACCACTGAGGTTTCCTCCCCGGAGCACCAGTGACCACCGGCCTTCCAGGCACTCCCTGGGAGGCCGGTCAGGTTCTGTCCGGATACTTTTCGTTCTGTAGTCGTTCCATCGCCGCAATACGCCGAAGGGGCCCTTCCCGTCGCGCGTGCGTACCACCGCGGACCGCCCGGCGTTGATCAGCGCACGGCCCGCGGGCGGGCCGGGCCCGTACGACGCAGGAGGAACGCAGCTCATGAACTTCGCCAAGAAGGCCGCCCTGACCGTCACCGCCGCCGGTCTCGCCGCGGGCGCATCGTCCGGCGCCGCCGTCGCCGACTCGGTAGCCGACAGCGCAGCGGTGGGATCCCCGGGCGTCGCCTCCGGCCTCGACGTCCAGGTCCCCGTTGACGTCCCCGTCACGGTCGCGGGTCTCAGCGCCAACCTCATCGCCGCCCTCAACCCGACGTTCGGCAACATCACCGCCAACCACTGAACACGGCCGCGCCAGCCATCCAGCCGTCCCAGCTGCGGGCAGTCGTGCCGCTACTGCAGGGGCGGCACGGGTGGGCGCAGGCGGCACCCGGCAAGCGCCGGCGAGCGAAACCCCGCCCCGCCCAGCCGCAGCCGCCGAGCAACACACCGCCAGGGGCCCAGCCCTGTCTCTTAAAAAAATATGACC
>NZ_JARGEE010000334.1:0-10204 GCF_033794485.1 Streptomyces sp. MB09-02B | reverse complement strand
CTCCCCTCCCACTCCCCACGGATCCTCCACCAATGCCCCAATAACCCGCGTATGACCGGTAAACGCCGTGTTTCGCATCTTGCGATCAAGATGAACACCATAGAACCCTGGGCCGTAAGAGACTGCGGATACATGGCGGTTGGGGCGCCTTGGGCGGTTTGCGCCCCCGGATGGGGATCCGGGGGCATCGACGAGGCGCGCACCGTACGCACTCTGGCGCAAAAGATGCCGAGGGGGCATCAATGCAACCGGATGGTCGTCGTCCCGTGTCTCCATGGTGTAGATCACATGGTGACGATGACCCACTGATGTGTCCGTAACGGTCGAGGGGGACCGATTCGGATGAAAGACCGACGAACACACACTCGATGTGTGTGCGGGGGGAATGACTCATGACGTCGACGCCGACGGGCGCCCGGCACAACCACGACCCATCCGAAACAACCCGGCTCAAGGTGCCGTCTCCCCGGACCGGAGCCTTGCGCAAGCTCAGGAAGACCCTTCCGAGATACGACTACGAGCACTACAGCCGCCTCGCCGGCCCGCTCACCCAGCCCGACCCGACCAAGCCGTACAAGGTGCAGTACCGGTCGCTGATCTCCCAGGAGCCGCACCGCCTCAGGGTCGCCCTGATGCTGGCCGCCGCACCGCTGCTCTCCCTGGTCCTGCTGGCCTGGCTGCTGCAGCGGGAGCACTGGACCGAGCGCGACTACGTCGAGTACGAGTTCCTGCCCGCCCTCGACCTGGTCATGCTGATCTCGATCGGCCTGATCGAGTTCTTCCGCTGCATGAACGTGCTGTCGAACGCGCACGCCACCCTGGTCGCCCGCGACCCGGTCCCGGTGGTGCCCGAGACCGGCACCAGAGTCGCCTTCCTCACCTCCTTCGTGCCCGGCAAGGAACCGCTGGAGATGGTGACGAAGACCCTGGAGGCCGCGGTGAAGCTCCGCCACCGCGGGCTGCTGCACGTGTGGCTGCTCGACGAGGGCGACGACGCGGACGTGAAGGCGGTCTGCGCGCGCCTGGGCGTGCACCACTTCTCCCGCAAGGGCATCGCGAAGTGGAACCAGCCCAAGGGACCGCACCGCGCCAAGACCAAGCACGGCAACTACAACGCCTGGCTCGACGCTCACGGCGACGACTACGACTTCTTCGCCTCGGTCGACACCGACCACATCCCGCTGCCCAACTACCTGGAGCGGATGCTCGGTTTCTTCCGGGACCCGGACATCGGCTTCGTCATCGGGCCCCAGGTGTACGGCAACTACGACAACTTCGTCACCAAGGCCGCCGAGTCCCAGCAGTTCCTGTTCCACGCGCTGATCCAGCGCGCCGGCAACAGGTACGGCGCCCCCATGTTCGTCGGCACCTCCAACGCCGTACGGATCCGGGCGCTCAAGCAGATCGGCGGGCTGTACGACTCGATCACCGAGGACATGGCCACCGGGTTCGAGATCCACCGCCACAAGAACCCGGCGACGGGCCGCAAGTGGCGCTCGGTGTACACGCCGGACGTGCTCGCGGTGGGTGAGGGGCCCAGCGCCTGGACGGACTTCTTCACCCAGCAGATGCGCTGGTCGCGCGGGACGTACGAGACGATCCTCAAGCAGTACTGGAAGGGCTGGTACTCGCTGCCGCCGACCAAGCTCTTCAACTACACGATGATGATCATCTTCTACCCGATGTCGGCGCTCAACTGGATCCTGGCAGCGCTGAGTTGTGCCCTGTTCCTGGGCCTCGGTGCCTCGGGCGTGAACATCGACCCGGTGGTGTGGCTGATGCTCTACGGCAACGCCTCCGCGCTCCAGATAGGCCTGTACGTCTGGAACCGCCGGCACAACGTCTCCCCGCACGAGCCGGAGGGCTCCGGCGGTGTGGCGGGCATGGTGATGTCCGCGCTGTCCGCGCCGCTCTACGCCAAGGCGCTGATCGACTCGGCGCTGCGCCGCAAGAGCAAGTTCGTGGTCACGCCCAAGGGGGACTCGGCGAGCCCGGACCGGTGGTTCGGCACCTTCCGGTACCACTGGTACTTCATCGTCATCTTCGGTGCCTCGATCGCCGCCGGGTTCGTCTTCGGCAACGCGCACCCGGCGATGGTCATCTGGGCCACCTTCGCCATGATGATCACCGCCCTCCCCATCTTCGTCTGGCGCTACATGCTGCGCCAGGACCGGAGGAAGGCCGCCGCCGCGGCCGAACTGCAGGGGTCCATGGTGGCGCCGCCCGAGGCGGCTCCCGCACCGTTCGCGCCACCCCGCGCACCGCACGCCCCACACGCGCCGCACGCTCCCCAGCACAAGCCGAGCTGGGCGGCGTCCGGGTCGGGCAGCGGGGGTAGCGACCAGACCATGCAGATCGCCCTGGGCGGACTTGGGGGACGTAAGGAATGAAGGACCGTGCAGGCCGCCGCCGCGCCCGTCGCCTCGCGATCGGCTCGGCGGTGGTCCTCGCGCTCGCCGGGATGAACGGGCCGTGGGTGTACCGCTTCAGCACCGAGAAGTACCACGAGTACAAGATCAACAGACCCGAGTACAAGGCCGCCAACGGGCACTGGCAGATCGTGGAGTTCCCGGAGAAGTACCGGCAGAACACCATCCACGCCGCCCTGTTGCACACCGGCAAGATCCTGCTGATCGCGGGCTCGGGGAACGACGCCGAGAACTTTGACAAGAAGAAGTTCGACACCCGCCTGTGGGACCCGGTCGCGCAGACGATCGAGCGGGTGCCGACCCCGGCCGACCTGTTCTGCACCGGGCACACCCAGCTGTCCAACGGCAATCTGCTGATCGCGGGCGGCACCAAGCGCTACGAGAAGCTGAAGGGGGACGTCACCAAGGCCGGCGGCCTGATGATCATCCACAACGAGAACCCCGACAAGGGGATGGAACTGAAGGCGGGGACGAGGTTCGTCGGCAAGGCGAACGGCAGGACGTTCGTCCTCAAGGACACCGTCGAGCTCAAGAAGGCCGTCAAGACCTTCGACCCGGACACCGGCAAGTTCACCGGCAACAAGCCGGGAATCGCGCGCGCCTACGTCGAGGCCGAGCGCAGCGGCAAACGGTACGAGACGGGGACGGAGGACAACTACAAGGTCGTCGGCCTGAAGGGCGAGGACGCGCGGAACACGTACGGCATCGCGCAGAAACTCGCCCTCGACAAGAAGGACTTCCAGGGGATCAAGGACGCCTACGAGTTCGATCCGGTCGCCGAGAAGTACATCAAGGTCGACCCGATGAACGAGGCGCGCTGGTACCCGACGCTGACGACGCTGACGGACGGCACGGTCCTGTCGCTGTCCGGGCTGGACGAGATCGGCCAGCTCGTCCCGGGCAAGAACGAGATCTACGACCCCGGGACGAAGAAGTGGACGTACACCAAGGACGAACAGCAGTTCCCGACGTACCCGGCGATCTCGCTGATGCAGAACGGCAAGCTGTTCTACTCGGGCGCGAACGCGGGGTACGGGCCGGACGACATCGGGCGTGACCCCGGGATCTGGGACCTGAAGACGAACAAGTTCACCAAGGTCCCCGGCATGAGCGACAGCAAGCTGCTGGAGACCGCCGGGACCGTGCTGCTGCCCCCGGCGCAGGACGAGAGGTACATGGTCATCGGCGGGGGCGGGGTCGGTGAGTCGGAGCGGTCCAGCAAGCGGACCCGGGTGATCGACCTGCTGGCCGACCGGCCGCGGTTCGTGGACGGGCCACGGCTGGCGAAGGGCACACGGTACCCGCAGGCCTCGATCCTGCCCGACGACACGGTCCTCATCTCCGGTGGCTCCGAGGACTACCGGGGGCGCGGCGACTCCAACATCCTCGAAGCGCGGCTGTACGACGCGCGGACGGGCGAGATGCGGAGGGTGGCCGACCCGCTGGTGGGCCGGAACTACCACTCCGGGTCGATCCTGCTGCCGGACGGACGGGTCGTGTTCTTCGGGTCGGACTCCCTGTACGCCGACGAGGCCAACACCAAGCCGGGGGAGTTCGAGCAGCGGATCGAGATCTACACGCCGCCGTACCTCTTCCAGGACGCCCGACCGACGTTGACCGGGGAGAAGAAGACGGTCGCGCGGGGCGGGAAGGCGACGTTCGGCACGCGGCACGGGTCGTCGATCGCGTCGGCGCGGCTGATCCGGCCGAGTGCGTCGACGCATGTGACCGATGTGGACCAGAAGTCGATCGAGGTGGACTTCGAGGTCACCGGGGACGAGATCACGGTGACCGTGCCGAAGAACCGGAATCTGGTGCAGTCGGGCTGGTACATGCTGTTCGTGACGGACGACGCGGGTACGCCCAGCGAAGCGCGGTGGGTCAAGGTGCCGTAGGAACTGCTGGCTGATCGGCTGCGCGTTCGCTTATCGGCTGCGGGTGCGTGGGGGCTGGCCGCGCAGTTCCCCGCGCCCCCCCAAGGGGCGCGGGGAACTGCGCGAGAAGCCCCACCGGGCGGTCAGCCGGACGCCTTCGCCAAGTCCAGCGCGTACTCCGGCCACCATTCCCCGGCCTTCGGCCCGCCCTTGCACTCGCCGTCGGACTCACCTGGCCGCTTCACCCACAGGTACGCGTCCACCAACGCATCCGCGGTCTTGGTCGTCGGAGACTCCCCCAGCGCCCGCCCCGGCGGATTGCACCAGCGTTCGTCCTCGTCGCCCTCGTTCCAGGGGCCGTTGCCGTTGCGGCTGGTGTCGACGACGAAGGGCTTGTCCCCGATCCTCGCGGAGAGCTGCCTGCCGTACGCGACGGAGTCCTCGGTGGTGTAGAAGTTCGAGACGTTGACGGCGAAGCCGTCGGCCTGTTCGACACCGGCCCACTTGAGGGGGTCGTAGATCTCCTCGGGGTCGCCCCAGCCCGCGTTGCCGGCGTCCAGGTACACCTTCGTGTTCTTCAGCGCGCCCAGCGTCTCGATCGCGCCCTTCAGCAGGTCGTACCGCTCCTCGTGGAACTCCTCCGGTGTGCAGCCGTCCACCACGTGCAGCACCGCGTCGGGCTCCAGGACGATCGTGGCCGGACGGTCCCCGATGCCCCGGGCCACGCCGTCGATCCACGCCCGGTACGCGTCGCCGTCGGCCGCGCCGCCGCCGGAGTACTGACCGCAGTCGCGGTGCGGGATGTTGTAGAGGACGAGGACGGCGTCCCGGTCGGCCTCCTCCGCGGCGACGGTGAAGCCCTTGGCCTCCCGCTCCGGGTTCTCCGGGCCGATCCACTCGCCGGTCGGCTGCTCGGCGATCCTGCGGATCAGCTTGGCGTTCTTGTCCTTGCCGGCCTTCTCGTAGGCGGCGACCTGCGCCGCCGCGTTCCCCTCCGGGTTGACCCAGAACGGGTCCGTGCCGTTGGGCTGTTGGGTGATGCCGGCGCCGGAGGCCCGGTTCTTCCCTCCGCCGCCGCCGTCACCGTCGTCACCGCCGTCTCCCCCGGAACAGCCGGCGAGCAGTAACGCGACCCCCATCACCGCCCCGGACGCCCGAATCCCGGCCCCCCTACCGCCGTACATCCAACTCCCCCTTGGGTGCACCGTGTCGTAAGCCCCAATCCTGACATAAGTGCCGCCTCGCAAACGAGGTCGTGCCCACGCGCAGGGCGGCACCGGCGGGGGACGTACGCCCCGGAACACGCCCACCCCACCGCCACCTGCCGCCATGACAGAGAGTCACGACCCGTCTACTTGGCGTCAAACAACCTCTGGCCGGGGCCCCACCCGCGGTCGCGGACCGGGCCGTTCGGCGGGCCCGGGGGAGCGGGTCGCCGACGGGGCCGTGAGGACGTCGTCTGCGCAGGCGCCGGGGTTGCGTACCACCGGGGTCTCGGCGCCGGTCACTTTCCGGTCAAAGTCCCGTGCGGCAGTCGCCCCGCCCCAAGCGGTAGTCGCCGGGTCCCGAGCGGCAGTCGCCGGGTCCCGAGCGGCAGTCGCCGGGTCCCGAGCGGCAGTCGCCGGGTCCCGAGCGGCAGTCGACGTTCCGTGCGCCGGGCGATGTTTCGTGCGTCGGGCGACGTTTCGTGCGTCGGGCGACGGCACTGCTCCGTGTCGGTCACGGCCCCGTGTCGGTCACGGCCCCGTTCCGCTGAGGTAGGCGTTGACGACGACGTTCGCCGTGTAGGTGCGGCTCGCCTTGTCGAACGTGCCGCCGCAGGTGACGAGTCGGAGTTCGGCGCGCCCGGACTGCCGTACGCCGTAGGCCTGTCGGGCGTCGAACTCGTCGCGGCCCATAACCTGTACGTCGTCCACGGTGAACTCGGCCATCCTGCCGTCGCTGCGGGCCACCCGGACCTTGTCGCCGACACGCAACGCGCTCAGCTTGTAGAAGACGGCCGGCCGGGTCTCGGTGTCGACGTGCCCGACGAACAGCGCGGCACCCGGCGCGCCGGGCCGCGCGCCGCCCGCGTACCAGCCGACGACGCCCGGCTGACCGTAGGACGGCGGTTCGACCGCCCCGTCCCGGTCGAGGCCGCGCGCCACCACCGGCGCCTGCACGCCCATCGAGGGGATGTCCAGCCGCTGCGGCCGCGCCCCTCTCAACGGCGCTGCGGCGGGCGGCAGTTCGGCCTGGGCGGGCCTCCCCACGGCCGCCACGTCTCCGGTGGTCGGCGCGGAACTGCCCTGCCGTACGTCCGTGACCTCACGGCCCCACAGCCACAACCCGAGCAGCAGGACGGCCCACGCGACACCGGTGACGACCCGGCCGGTCCCGCCGCCGGACCCTCCCCGATACTCGCGTTCGCCGACGCCGCCGTACTCGTTGCCGTTGTCGGAATAGTCCCGTCCGGACACGACGGCCTCCTATTCCGTACGGCGGTCGCGGCCCCGGCGCGCACCACGCGCCACGACCGCCACCGCCGCGACACCGGCGAGGACCAGGCCGACCACCGCGTGGCGGGCACCGGGACCGGTGTGCCGGGCGTCGTCCGTGGAGTTGGCCGGGTCGGCCGAACCACGCGCGTCCACCGGGCCGCCCGCCGCGAGCTGGGCCGCCGCTCCACCGCCGCCCGCGCGGACGGGGGCGACCGGGGAGGAGGGCGACGAGGGCTGCCGACCTGCGGGCCGCTCACCGTCGGGCCGCTTGGCTGTCGGGGGCGGTTCGATCGTTGAGAGCGGTTCGGTCGTCGTTGGTTTGGGCTGTGGCGGCTTGGTCGCGGGGGGACTGATGCCTGCCAGGGGTCCGGTGTCCGGCAGGGATCCGGTGCCTGCCAGAGATCCGGTGCCGGCCAGAGATCCGGTGCCTGCCAGGGATCCGGTGCCCGTAAGGGATCCGGTTCCTGGCGTGGGCTTCCCGTCACCGACCTTGATCGTCCCCGTGACCTTGTCCTCCCTGCCGGCGCAGGTGACCCGCACCGCGTAGGTGCCGGGATCGAGCGAGGAGCGGACGCGGGTCTCCCCGGCGAGCGTGCCAGGGCTCCTGCCGGTGAGCTGGGTGAGCCGCGCGTCCGCGACGAACGCGGTCGAGGCGGCCGTTCCCGTCTGCCCGCCGCACCCCCGGGCCCGGACCTGGATGTCGGTGCCGGGGGCCGGTGAGGCGGGTACCGACGAGACATTCCCCGAGGCGTTTCCCGGGGCGTTCCCCCGGTCGCTCGCGTGGGCCGGGGGCGCCGACGCGGCGAGCGCCGCCGCGACCACCGCCCCGGCACAGAGAGTGACTCGCACTGAGCCCATGGTGAACCTCCAGACACCCCAGAGACTCCCCCGCCGGGCGCCGGGACGCATCCGGGGAGGCGCCCCGGCTGCTCCGTACGGGTGGCAGGGGGTTTATCCGGGGCCGGGCACTCGGCGGCCGCGCCGGGGCGGCGGCCGACCGGCCGGACTCAGAGACGGTCCACGAGGTCCGCGATCGAGTTCACGACCGTCGAGGGGCGGTAGGGGAACTTCTCGATCTGCTCGGACGTGGTCAGACCGGTGAGGACGAGGAAGGTCTCCATCCCGGCCTCGATGCCCGCGAGGACGTCGGTGTCCATACGGTCGCCGATCATCGCGCTGGTCTCGGAGTGCGCGCCGATCGCGTTGAGCCCGGTGCGCATCATCAGCGGGTTCGGCTTGCCGGCGAAGTACGGCTTCTGCCCGGTCGCCTGGGTGATCAGCGCGGCCACGGCGCCGGTCGCGGGCAGCGGGCCCTCGGTGGAGGGGCCGGTCTCGTCCGGGTTGGTGGCGATGAAGCGGGCGCCGCCGTTGATCAGCCGGACCGCCTTCGTCATGGCCTCGAAGGAGTAGGTGCGGGTCTCGCCCAGGACGACGTAGTCGGGCTCGTGGTCGGTGAGGACGTACCCGATGTCGTGCAGCGCGGTCGTCAGGCCCGCCTCGCCGATGACGTACGCCGTGCCGCCGGGCCGCTGGTCGTCCAGGAACTGGGCGGTCGCCAGGGCGGAGGTCCAGATGTTCTCCACGGGCACGTCCAGACCCATGCGGGAGAGGCGGGCGTGCAGGTCGCGCGGGGTGTAGATCGAGTTGTTGGTGAGCACGAGGAACGGGCGGCCGGAGTCGCGGAGCTTCTTGATGAAGGCGTCGGCGCCGGGGATCGGCACGCCCTCGTGGATGAGCACCCCGTCCATGTCGGTGAGCCACGACTCGATGGGCTTGCGCTCTGCCATGTGCGATCTCCTGCCGGCGTATGTCGATACCTGCCGTACGTCCGTACATGCGTACGTCCGGGTCCGCCCCAACCCTAGTGAGCCCTGGCCGAAAAGAGGAGGCCGATCTTGGCCGCTGAGACCGGGGTCGCTTCAGGTCAGCGGGGGTGGGGGCGGCGAGGTCGGAGCGGGGGCCGAGTCGGCAGCGGCAGCGGTGCGGCCATCGACGTCGGCGCGGGCATCGGCAGCGGTGCGCGGGAGCCGCGGCGCTAGCGGGAGCGGCAGCGTTCAGCGGATCCGCCTGCGGTCAGCGGGCCCGTCTGCGGACCGTGGCCGTCAGTAGGCCGCCGGCGGCCAGGAGCAGGAGGCCGGTGACGTACGGGAGGGCCTCGCGCATGCCCGAGGCGGCCAGTTCGTCGGGGTACGGCCGCCGCTCGTCCGGTACGGCCGCGCCGCCACGCTCCTTCGCCGCGCCGCCACGCTCCTTCGCCGCGCCGCCCTCCTTCGCCGCGCCACCGTCCCTCGCCGCGCCGCCGCCGTCCTGGTCAGCCTCCGCCCCGCCGTCGTCACCGTCCTCCTCTCCGTCGGTGATCCGGAAGCGGTAGTCGTTCGATTCCCCCACCCACGTGCCGTCGTCGCCGCGCCGCTCGACCACGGCCGCGTTCGCCACGACCTCGTTCGGCACGGTCGCGTCGGAGGTGAGGGAGAGGCGGACCTTGACGGCGAGGGTGCGGCCGGGCGGCACGGTGAATCCGGTTCCGCCGCCGTGCCCGTCCCCGCCGAGCACGCCGACCAGTTCGTCCGCGTCGGTGCGTTCGAAGGTCACCGGCCGGGAGGTGGTGTCCTCGGCGTCGTCATAGAACTCCAGCTGCGGCTGCCTCCGCTCCAGCGTGCGCGCGCTGTCGACCAGCACGACCACCGGGTGGATGTTCCCGCAGGTCCGGGAGGTGGTGTTGGTGAGTTCCACCGCCCAGGTGTGGAAGCCGCCGCCGGCGACGTACGTGGCGGGGCCACCGCGGATACGGCTCCGGATGGGGAAGGCGCCGCTGTCGTCGCCGACGCAACCGGACCGCCCCGCGTCCGAAACGGGCACGGACGCGGGCGCCGCCGCCGCAGGACCACTGACGGGCGCGGCTGCGGCGGCGAGGGCAAGGGTCAGGCACGTACACAGTCGCATGAACACATGACCATGCCACTCACCCGCACGGGAGGGCCCCGCCACGCCCCGGGCCCACGGGATCAGCCCGAATCTCCGCTCGATCAGCGGAGCCGCCGGCGCACCGGCCCCGCAACGCAGAAAAGAAGAGGCAAGAACATGACACCGGAAGTCGTGCACGAGCGCTTCGCCCAGTACCTCAAGGACCGGGACCTCGACGGACTGCGTTCCCTGTTCGGCGAAGACGCCATGTTCGTACCGGGACCGGGACAGAAGCCGGTCTACGGCAGGGAAAGCAGGGTGAGGGTGAGCAGGTCTTCGACGTGGCGTTCGCTTCCGGGACCCCCAGTGCTAGACGTCCGCCGCCGACACGGAGGACACGAAGAACGCCGCCGGACCCGCTGAAGCACCGAGGCCGTCCGACAGGCCGACGCACGTTTTCAGGGGCGCGGGGAACTGCGCGAGCACCCCCCGTCGCCCCGCAGCCGCCCCCCAACAG
>NZ_JARGEE010000333.1:0-10204 GCF_033794485.1 Streptomyces sp. MB09-02B | reverse complement strand
CCCCCCAGCCCGTGGCGACCTTCCGCTCCTTCCCCCAGGAGCTCACCGCCGTCGGAGGCCGCGCGGTCCCCGCCGACGCCATCTCGAACGTCACGGTCAGCCCCACCCACCGCCGCCGGGGCCTCCTCAGCCGGATGATGGCCCACGACCTCACCGCCGCGAAGGACCGCGGCGACGTCGTCGCCACCCTGATCGCCGCCGAGTACCCCATCTACGGCCGCTACGGCTTCGGCCCCGCCACCTGGACCACCGAGTGGACCGTCGACGTCCCGCGCGCCGGCCTGGACCCCCGCTGGTCCGGCCCGGCGGACGGCGGCCGGGTCGACCTCGCCGACGGCGCGACCGTACGCGCCCTCGGCCCCGCCCTCCACGACCGCCTGCGCGCCGCGCAGCCCGGCGCGGTGAGCCGCGACGAGCGCTGGTGGCGGATCAACACCGGAGAATTGCGCGTGTACGGCTCCTGGACCGAGCCGTTCTACGCGGTGTACCGCTCGGCGGCCGGCGAGGTCGAGGGCATGGTCTCGTACGAGGCGGACGACACCTGGCAGATGAAGCAGCCGCAGAACACGGCCGACGTCAACTGGCTGATCGCGACGACCCCCGCCGCCGAGCGCGCCCTGTGGCACTACCTCTGCTCGATCGACTGGATCACCAAGGTCAAGTGCGGCTGGCGGGCCCCGGACGACCTGCTGCCGCACTTCTTCCCGGACCCGCGCGCCGTGAGTGTCACCACCCACGCGGACTGGCTGTGGGTGCGGATCCTGGACGTCGTACGGGCGCTGGAGGCGCGGACGTACGCGGGGACCGGGACCTTGGTGCTGGAGGTCGAGGACTCCGGCGGCTTCGCGGACGGGCGGTACCGGCTGGACGCGGGCCCGGACGGGGCGAGTTGTGTGCCGACGAGCGAGGACGGTGACCTCGTCCTGGAGGCCGCGGACCTGGCGACGCTGTGGCTGGGCGACGAGTCGGCCGTTCGGCTCACCGCGCTGGGCCGGGCGCGGGAACAGCGGAAGGGCGCCGCCTCCGTGGCCGACGCCCTGCTGCGGACGTCCAGGCGCCCGTGGTGCCCGGACATCTTCTGAGGCCTCCGGGGCCTCTGGGGACCTTTCCTGGTGTGTGCGGTCATCCGTAGCTGTTCAGTTGTCTTCGTTCGGTGCTGAGCTGTTCGGTTGTGGTTGTGGCTGCGCATTCAGTTGTGGCTGAACCATTCAGTTGTGGCGGTGCGGACCGGTCGAACTCCCGGCTCCCCTCCGGAAGGGAGGTCGATCGGTCGGTCTGGGGTGATGGTCGGCGGCAGTTGCCAGAGTCACCAACCATCCGAAAGTTTGACCATGTTGCGAAAGTTGGCGACCAACTTCACCTTACTTATCTCCGCTTGGAGTCGTCTCATAACCACCTTCCCATGAACTGCCCAAAGATGGCGAGAAGTTGTAGGGTTTGTGCGTGGAGCGGGAACGCACGGCCGTCGGCGGGCGGAAGTCGTCACAGCGGCCCCAGAGGTCACACCACGAGGTGGCCGACGTGTTGCGCGGCCGGATCAGGTCCGGCGAGCTGCGACCGGGACAGCGCATGCCCACACAGGCGAAGCTGGCCGACGAGTTCGGCGTCGAGCGCGGAGCCGTCCGCCAGGCCTTGCGCATCCTGCAGTCGGAGCACCTGCTCACCAACGTTTCCAAGGGCAGCCCGGCGACTGTCACCACACGCCTGGGCGCGGCGGCCGTCGGCGGTCCGGGAGCCGCCCCACGGCCGACGATGGTGGAGCTCGCCCCGCGCATATCCGCCGCGTTCGCGGCCCCGCACGTGAAGATCGACGCCCTCTGCCTGACCTCCGTGTCCCTCACGCTCGCCGTGGGTGAGCCGTTGCGCGAGATTCACGCGGGGCGCATAAAACCGGCCAGGGTCGACGTCCGGGTGATGCTGCCCAGCCGGGACATCCCGCTCGCCTTCCCGGCCCCGGTCGACGCGTCCGTCGACGGCCGGCTCCAGCGTCGCTGGCTCGCCCAGCGCAACGCCCAGGGGCAGGTCCTCAAGCACAACCTGCTCGCCCTGCGGTCCACGCACGGCGTGGACGTCCATGTCTCCTTCCGCGCCCTGCCCTTCACGCCGCCCGTGAAGCTGTACCTCCTCAACGGTCAGGAGGCGCTGTTCGCGTACTACACGGTGCAGCGGAAGGAGGCCGAAGTGGACAGCGAGCAAATGGAGATGTACGACGCCGAGGGCACCCAGTCCACGCTGTTCGCGTTCGAGCGGAGCGCCGTCGGCGCGCCACGGGACACGACCTTCGTCGAGCAGTCCCGCCTGTGGTTCGACGCGCTCTGGGAGACCATCAGCTCGGACCTGCTGCTCACGAGCTGAGTACGGTCGTCTCACATCGCCGGTCCGGCGAACATCAGCGCGAGGATGACCGCGCCGATCGAGCTGCACGTGTGGTTGTTCGCCTTCAGCCCTACGGTGAGGAACAGCAGACCGACGATTCCCATGGTGCCGTAGCGCCACTCGACGAAGCGCTGGAGGGCGACGACGGCGAGGGCGGAGACGAGGGCGATGACAGCGGGCATGGTGGTACCTCCTCCGAGGGGCTGGCGCGGGCGGGGCGATGCGGGGTGATGCGGGGCGATGCGGGGACGAGCGGTGGAGAACTTTGCCAACTTGACCAAGTTGGCGACCAACTCTGTTTAAATGGTTCCCACTTGGTCTATGTTCATAACCACCTTCGCGTGAACTCCCCAAAGATGGATGAGAGTTGTAGCGTTTGGTCGTGACCCAGGAGAACGTTGCAGTGAACGGCAGCAGAAAGCTCTCGTCCCAGGAGATCGCCGCCACCCTGCGGGACCGCATCCGCGGCGGCGCCCTCAGGCCCGGCGAGCGCCTGCCCACCCAGGCCGAGCTGGCCGAGGAGTTCGGCGTGGAGCGCGGCACGGTGCGTCAGGCCCTGCGCGCCCTCCAGGACGACGGGCTGCTGAGCAATGTGAGCAAGGGGAGCCCGCCCCGGGTCGCCGAGGTCGGCCAGACCGCGAGCAACGAGCCGCAGCCGGCGATGGTGGGCCTCGGCCCCCGCCTGGCCGAGGCCTTCTCCGCGCCGCACGTCCGCGTCGACGCGGCCTGCCTCACCGCCGAGACCCTCATGTTGGCCCTCGGTGAACCGGTCCGCCGTATCCACGAGGGGACGATCCGCCCCGAGTCCATCGACGTACGCATTCTCCTCCCCTCCCGGAAGATCAACCTGGCGTTCCCGGTGCTGGTGGAGGGGCGCGGAGACGACGACGTGGAGGACCCCGTGCACAGGCGCTGGCTCGACCAGCGCAACGCCCAGATCCGCGTCCTGCGCCACAACCTCCAGGCCCTGCGCACCTCGCACAAGCTCGACGTCCGCGTGACCTTCCGGGCCCTGCCCTTCACGCCGCCCGTCAAGCTCTACCTCCTCAACGGGAAGGAGGCCCTCATCGCCTACTACATGCTCATGAGGCGCGAGGAGCAGATGGCCGACGGCCCCCTGGAGATGTACGACGCCTTCGGCACCCAGTCCCTCCTCTTCTCCTTCGAGAAGGAGACCGGCCCCCGCGACGCCGCCTTCGTCGACCAGTCCCAGCAATGGTTCAACGCCCTCTGGGAAACCATCACGACGGACCTGACACTCTCCTAGTGACTCCTGATACGGCGCAGACTGAACCGGTGACAGCAGAGAAAGAGTCCCTGCGAGACCTTCAAGAACTGATTGCCCCCGTCCGCTTCGTGCTCTGGGATCTGGACGGGCCGATCTGCCGACTGTTTTCCGGGCATCCTGCGCACCGAGTGGCCCGCGATCTGGTGGAGTTGATCGACAGGCGTGGGCTGGGCGGGCTGCTGACGGAGCGGGAGCGGAGCACAGCGGACCCGCAGGTGGTCCTCCTGGGCCTGGGCCGGCGCCACCCGAGCAGCGACCTGATCATCGACGTGGAGAAGTGGCTCACCCAGCAGGAGCTGGCCGCGGCGCCCAAGGCGTATCCCACCAGCTGGGCCGACCCGCTCATCCGGACCTGGTCGCGGCGGGCCAGGTTCGCCATCACCACCAACAACTCGGCGCTCGCGGCGGCCCGTTACATCGAGACCCGGGGTCTCAGTGACTGCTTCCCGTACATCTACGGCCGTACACGCGACCTCGACCGTATGAAGCCCCACCCCCACACCCTGCGTCAGGCCCTCAACGCGATGGGCGCCGAACCGCCCCGCGCCCTGATGCTCGGCGACGCCCCCACCGATTTCGAGGCGGCCCGCGAGGCCGGCGTCCCCTTCCTGGGCTACGCGCGTAACGATCGCAAGCTCAAGGCCCTCCTGGAGGCGGGCGTCCCGCTTCCGCACACCGTGAACTCGCTGAAGCCCGTCCTGGACGTCCTGCGCACCCACCTCCCGGATCAGGCCTGAACCATCAGGAGGACGAAGAGCAGGGCCGCCCACCAGGCGGGGTGCACTCGGCCCACTCGTACGGCCACGAGGGCCATGACCAGGAACGCCAGCCCCAGGGGGCCGAACACCTCCCCGACCAGATGGGCTGCGGCAAATTGGACTGCTGCGATCACCATTTCCCAGACAATCATGCTTCCCACCCCGTTCTCCTGACGCTCCACTGACCAGTCCAATTGGTCTGGTAGTTGCTTGTTGCCTGTATGCCCACCTCCTCTGATCCCTTAACTGGCAGTCCAGTTGGCTTGTTGGCTTGACTGGAACTGGTTTGCCCGGCGGCCGGAAGCGGTACGGTCGAGGGGTGGGTGATGCGAGAACCAGCGAGGGTGGCGGCGCCAAGTTCGAGCGTGTCCTGGAGGCGCTGCGGGCTCGGATAGCCGACGGAACCTATCCGGTGGGAGTGTCCCTGCCGCCGCAGCGCCAGTTGCGCGAGGAGCTCGAGGTCTCCCGTGACACCGTTCAGCGTGTGCTGGCCAGGCTGAGTGAGGAGGGGTGGGTCGAGTCCCGGCGGGGGAGTGGCACTCGGGTGCTGGGTGCTCAGCGGGTGCAGTCCCAGCCGGGGAGCAGAGTCACCCTGCGCTCGTTCTTCGACCATGCCTTCGCACAGCGTGAAGTCGCACTGGACATCTTCACGCTCTCGTCCGAGTCGTTGAGTGCGCACGTCCAACTGCAAGCGGAGCGGATCCGTGACCGTGAGGTCACGCCCCGGTCCATCGTTCTGCGCATGCTGTTGCCCACGGAGTCGACGCACCTGCCGTACCCGACGGTCAGGAACGACCCCGAGGACATGCGGCCGCAGCAGCGCCTTCGTGAGACCACGCGCACCCACAAAGGGCTGCTGAAGAAGGCGTTGGACGATCTGAAGAGGGCAGGGGACGTGCCCCAGGTCGAGGTCAGCGTCCGCCACGTGCGGCTGGCGCCCCCCTTCAAGCTCTATCTGCTCAACCGGACGGAAGCGCTGCACGGCTTCTACGAGGTGCTCAAGCGCTCCATCGAGGTGGGCGGGGGAGAGGAGGTCGCAGCGCTAGACGTACTGGGACTGGGAGCCACACTGACCTACCACGTCAAGGAATCCGGCCCGTCCTCCCAAGGATCCAATTTCGTGGTCGGCGCACAGGCCTGGTTCGACTCGGTCTGGAGTCTGCTCACGGACGAGGGCAGCTGACCGGAGGCAGCCGACAGGCTTCGACCAGCTCGGTGTGTGCGCGGATCACGCAACGCGCGCCTCCTTGCCGCAGGTTCCCGCTTCGCTCGTCGTCGTTCGAGTAGCCGAGGAACCGGACGCCCGCGGAGGCCGCCGCCTGGAGGTCGGTGATCTGGTCGCCGACCAGGACGGTGTCAGCCGGGTTCATGCCCCCGAGACGCCTCAGGGCACAGTGCACCGAACTCGGGTCGGGTTTCATGCGGTGCGGTTCTCGCCGATCACGGCCGCAGACGGCCTCGAACTTGCCGGACATGCCGCGGTGTTCCAGAAACTCCCGCACCGGCCCTTCGGCGTTGTTGGTCACTATCACCAGCCGCTTGCCGAGCTCCAGTAGGGCGTCGACCGCCGTGTGGATCTCCGGTGCCGGCACCGCGTCTCGCACCGCCTCGTACTCGTGCCGCGTCACGATGTCGTCCGCTGCGTCCAGCGCGGTCGGGTCGAGGGAGTCGTCCTGAGTACGGACCCGCATCTCGCCGAGATACCGAAGGACACCGTGCGAGTCCTCGCACGCCTCGACGGCCTGGTCGAGCACACTCCACTTCTGCCGTGCCATCTCCTTGATCTCCTGGGCAACGGGTTTGGTCGACCGGCCGCCGAACAGATCGCAGACGGGGCCGTCGAAGTCGAAGAGAACCGCTCGGGTTCTGCTGAGGAGCGTCGGTAAGCACGTGCGTGTGTCGACCGGTGGTCTCGTCATGGGAGTCAGTGTGACCCAGCCGGTCGTCGGATCCGAGGGACGAAGCGGTCACCGACGACTCCGGCGACCGGTACATGGGGTTGCGCCTCTTCTGGCACGATGCGGCACCACAGAGGAGTACCGTGCCCCCACTTCTTGATTTCACCCCTGGTGTGACCACGGCGAGAGAACGGGCAATGCCAGCTGGAGCCGAATCCAAGGGGCGGCGTCGCGCCGGTCGTATGAGCGCCGACCCGGATGAGGTGGAGGGACCGCTCAGCGGCTACCACCACGAAACCTATGTCTTCCGGTTGCCGGCCGAGGCCGGCGTCACCGGGGGCGGGCGTTGGAAGTGCCGTGAGCCGCGCGCGAGCCTGCTCTGGTTCGACCGGCGCTGCTTCGACTCGGAGGAGCGCCTGCTCACCGAGCTTCAGGGGCGCATCGACAACATTCCGGATCTCATCGAGGTCGAGGGCACCGTCCTTCAGCGGTTCATCGAGGGCGACACCCTCGGAGCGCTGCACGCGTCGGACACGGCGGTGCCGGAGCGGGAGTTCGAGCAGATTCTCGCCCTGTTCCGCCAGTTGGTCGCGGTGAGGCCCGGGAGCCTCCTGGTGAAACGGAGGTGCGACAGCCGCGACCGACCCCGGGAGGGCGACAGCGCGGGGTTCCTCGACCGCCTGATCGTCTTCACCGAAGAGCGTGTGTACGAGGACAACCTCCCTGAGTACGGGGACCTGTTCGCGGAGCTGCATCTGGACTCCGACTCCTTCAAGCAGCTCAGAAAGCATGTGGCCGGCCTGCGGGAGCGCCCGTTCTGCCTCCTTCACGCCGATCTCCACCGCGAGAACCTCGTCGTCGACCGGGAGCGGCGGCTCTGGGCCATCGACTGGGAACTCGCGGTGATCGGCGATCCGCTCTACGACCTGGCCACCCATCTGCATCTGATGCGCTATCCGCCGGAACAGGAGCGGCGGATGACGGAGCGGTGGTGCGCGCTCGTCGAGAGCGTCCGACCGGGAAGCGCCCGGGGCTGGCGGGAGGACCTGCCGAAGCTGCTCGACTACAAGAAGGCGCAGTCGGTGTTCACCGACGTGATCCGCACATCGCAGTCCCTGCGCCTTGAACCGAAGGCGCCCCGGCCCCTGCTTCGCCGTGCGAGCAGGGCCGTCCGGGACGTGCTGAGCAGAGGCGCGCACCCGCTGGGCGTCGAGGAGGTGCCGAGCGTGTCGGCAATCGAGTCGGCGCTGGCCAGGTGGTTCCGGACGCGTGGCCATGACGGCAATCGCCGTGACAGGACGCGTGGCTATGACATGCGATTGAGGCGACAGGGACGTGTGGGATCGTAGGCGCGCGTCGAGCGTCCCCGGGGCCCGTGTGGTGTGCCCGGTCGGCTCGGGGCGTCTACCTGTCCGGGTGCCTTCTGGCACCCGGACTGCCCGTCCAGGAGCGTTTCAGTGCGTGCAGTCTCCATGTCTCCCCAGGCCGAGCGGCGCGGCCGGGTGTCCGGAGCCGTTTGCGAGGCGTTCGTGGAACGGGCCATTCGCGAGGGGGTGATGAGCGGCGGTCATCACAACCGCAACTTCCTCCTGCCTCTGGACGAGGCCATGGCGCGGGAGATCGGGGCAGACGCGGGCACCACGGTGACCGTTCGGGTCCGCAAACCGGCGGACGAGGCACCAACGGTGGTGGCCCGCACCTGGCACGACGAGGTACGGGTCTTGGACGCCGTCGGCAGCGCCCTGCCACATGTGCCGACGTGCCTCGCCGAGACCTGGGGGGCGTCCGTCCACAGCTATGTGGACGGAGTCCCGCTGTCCCGGGTGTGCCCGGAGGGCCGCCCAGTGGATCAGGCCCTCATCGGGAGGCTGACCGGTCTCCTGGCCGAGATGTCCCGGGTGGACGCGCAGTCGCTGCCTCCGCTGCCCGACCACTGGCCTTGCGACGGGGACAGCCGGGGATTCCTCCACACACTGGCGAAACTCGTCCACCATGACGTCTGCTTGCCCAACTGGCCCAAGTTCGGGAGCCTCTTCACCGCGCTGCGGGTCCCCGTCGACGCCATGGAACGGTACGCCGAGCGGGTACCGCGGCTGACCCCGCGCCCGTACGGCCTGCTCCACGCGGATCTCCACCGGGACAACGTGATCCTCGCCTACTCCGGTGAGCCGCCGCTGATCTGTGTCGACTGGGAGCTGGCGACGTACGGCGACCCCTTGCACGATCTGGCCGTCCACCTGGTCAGGATGCGCTATCCGGACGCGCAGTGGGAGGCGGTGGTCAAGGAGTGGGAGAAAGCGGTCCAGGCCGTCACAGCAGCCTCGGCCCAGGGCCTCGCGGCGGACCTCGGCCACTACCTGGCGTTCGAGCGGGCCCAGTCGGTCTATCCCGATGTGATGCGTGCGGCTCTGTCGCTGGACGGTGCGTTCGAACAGCATGACCTGGACCGGGCGACCGAATCGATTCGCCAGGCCCTGACCGCCGCCGCGCGCCCGCTGCGACTCGACGACGTCCCCACCGGAGCCGAGGTCGAGGACGCGCTCGTCGCGTGGCTGAAGCTGAGAGGTGCCAGGCACGCGAAACTTCGCCCCCTGATCGCCATGGACTGGACCCGGCGCCCGCAGCGGCTCCGAGGCACGGGCGAGCCCCGTGCTGCCGTCGTACTCGGCGAGGCACTGGCGGCGGAGCGGCGTGCCTCGGCGGATCAGGTGCTCACCGGGGCCGCTCACCGCAACACGGTCGTGTGCGTGGAGGCCGCATCCCATCCGGTCGTGGTGCGCCGCAGAAGGAAGGGCGCCCACGGGGACCGACAAGGGCTCCTGTACGAGCACACGGTTCTGGAGGTCATCGAGCGGTCGGGTGTCGCGGTGCAGGCCCCGAGGGCGCTCGGGCTGGGGATGAGCGAGGGGGGTCTCCTCTTCGCCCTGCACTCGTACGTCGGTACGGCCGCCCACGTGGGTCGGCTCGATCATCCCGTGGACGGACTGCGGCCGGACGAGGCGGACGCCCTCGTGGACCAACTCTGCGAGCTGACCAAGGTCGATGAGGGGCTGCTGGGGTCCTTCGGGACACGGTGGGACAACACCGACTTCTACGGCCTGCTCGGCGGCCGGCTGGTGGAACTGGTGGCCGCGTTGCCCGTCGCGACACGGGAGCTGGCTCAGGAACTCGGTCTCCCGGGGGAGGAGGAACTCCCCGAGATCCTGGGCTCCCACCGGGTGACCCCCAGGCGTCGGACGCTGTTGCACGGGGACCTGCACCCGTGGAACCTCGTGCGTCGCGAAGGCGAGGAGACGCCGTTGGCGATGGTCGACTGGGAGGCTGCCATGCTGGGCGACCCCCTGTACGACCTGGTCCGGCACATGCACCTCACGCCGACCCCGAGGAAGACCCGCAAGCGGATGTTCGACCGGTGGCAGGAACGGCTCGACGGGGAGTACACCCGGCAGTGGCGGGATGACGAGTCGGCCTATCTGCGGCTGGAGAGGGTGCGGTCCGCGTATGTGGACCTGGATCGGCTGGTCACCCGGTCCGGCCTCGACGCGCCCGAGGTGAGCAGAGCAGTGGACTCGTACGCCGTGACACTCGCGCGTGCGAAGTCCGCGCTCGGTCTGCGGGGGTGGCGCCGGGGCGCGGAGGCCCCGCCCCTGCTGCTGAGAGCCCTGCCGTGCGCCGAGCGTGAGAGGCCCGACGGCGCGTCCTGCGGGGCGCACTGCCCGCCGGGCTCAAGGCCGGGCTGCCCGTCGGCCTGTCCCGCGGGCCGGCGCGGCTGGGCGATGCCGCCTGTCCAGGCCGTGGGTGCGAACAACGCGCAGGAAGGTGCCTAGGCTCGACGGCATGAGTGAGAGCGGGAGTGGACGCGGGGGCGGGGGCGGGAGTGTGAG
>NZ_JARGEE010000332.1:0-10207 GCF_033794485.1 Streptomyces sp. MB09-02B | reverse complement strand
GTGATACGCCTGCCGGGCTGGGCTGGGGAGGGGAGCGGACCGGTGCCGGGACCGCCCCGCCGGGTTGAACAGGGGGGGCGGACCGGTGCCGGGACATCCGTCGGGCCGCGCGCGGACTCCGTCCGGCGATGCCGACCTGCTCTGCCGTGGCCCGGCTCCACCGGTGGGCTTCGTCAGGCGATGCGGTCGGCTTCGTCAGGCGGTGCGGACCGGTAGGCGCCGGTGGCCGTTGGAGATGAACGACTCCACGTGCCCCAACTCCTCGTCCGAGGCGACCAGTTCGAGCGTCGGGAAGCGCGCGAAGAGTGCCGGGAGCGCCATGCGGGCCTCCAGACGGCCGAGCGGGGCGCCCAGGCAGTGGTGGACCCCGTGACCGAAGGCGAGGTGTTCCTTGTCGGCCCGGGTGACGTCGAAGACGTCGGCGTCCTTCCCGTGCAGCTCGGGGTCGCGCCCAGCGGCGGCGTACGCGGCCAGGATCGGCTCACCTTTCGCGATCACCACCCCGTCGGGACCGCCGAACTCGGTGAGGGCGAGGTCCTCCACGGCGTAGCGCAGCGGCAGATTCGCCACGGGCGCCCGCGCCCGCAGCGTCTCCTCGATCACGTCGTCCCAGCTCGCCCGGCCCTCCCGGACATGGGCGAGCTGTTCCGGGTGGGTCAGCAGGGCGTGGACGGCCTGGTCGAGGAGGTTGACGGTGGTCTCGTGCCCGGCGCTGATCATCAGGACCAGGGTGTCGATCAGCTCCTGCTCGCTGAGCCGGGTCTCGTCCTCGTCGCGGGCGGAGATCAGCCCGGAGGTGAGGTCGTCGCCGGGCGACTCCCGCTTGGCAGCGACGAGTTCGGCCAGCACGGCCTGCAACCTGCCGAACGCGGCGGTCATCTCACCGGGGTCGGCGGAGGTGTCGAAGATCTTGTCCACCAACTCCCGCAGGCCCAGGCCCCGTTCCTCGGGCAGCCCGAAGAGGTCGGTGATCACCTGGATCGGCAGCGGATAGCAGAACTGCTCCCGCAGATCGATGCTCTCGCCCCGCCGGAAGCCCTCCTCGATCCGGTCGAGCAGACCCTCGGTGATCTCCGCGATACGCGGCTGCAGGGCGTTGGTGCGGCGCGCGGTGAACGCCTTGGCGACCAGCGTGCGCAGCCGTCTGTGGTCCCCGCCGTACGCGGTGAACATGTTCTGCACGGCGACCCAGGTGAACAGCGGCCACTCGGGGGTGATCTCACCGGCCGCGAACCTCGGCCAGTGCTGCCGCGCGTCCTTCGACACCCGGGGATCGGTGAGGAGCCGCTTGAGCAACTCGGGGCTGCTGACGGCCCAGGCCTCGACGGTCGGCGGTCCCGGCAGCACGACCCGGGTCGCCGGACCCGTCTCGCGGAGTCGGGCGGCCTCACCATGGATGTCACGGCCGGTCGGGTCGATCACTAACGGGCTCGGGTGGCCCATGCGGGTCCTCCTGGGTCGAAGACGGTCCAACAGCGCAACGTGCGAGTCCGGTCACGCTACGGCTCGGTGGCGTCGTCCGGCGACCTGGTGCGCCGCGCGCTGCGTACGACGGCAACTTCCCTGCGCGTACTCGCAAGTCGGCCGCCCGGACCGCTCCTAGGATCGGGCCCACCCCCCCCCATGAAGAGCCGGTGAGTGCCATGACGGTCAGCAGGGCCCCGCGCTGGATGTGTTCCTACAGCCCCGAAGTACGCACCGTGCCCGCCGGGCGCTGGTGGAACGCCGTACGGGTGCCGGCGGCCCTCGGAGCCCTCGCCCTCAAGTTCCTCGGGGACGAGAGCGGGGCCGTCATCAAGGACGGCTACGGCGGCATCATGTACTGGCTGGTCCCGCCGGGCGACGCGTCCGCCTGGCGCCTGCCCGACGTCCAGGTCCTCGGCCGGGGCAGCCACGTGGCCGTTCCGCCCCTGCGCCGCACCGCGGGCCCCGGCCTCTACTGGCGTGTCCCGCTCACCCACGACACCTACTGGACGAACACGGCCCGGCTGCACTCGGCCCTGACGGCAGCGGCGGCGTCGGCTTCCCTGTGAACGCCGAACCCCGCACCACCAGGGGCGCGGGGAACTGCGCGAACAACCACGACGGACCGGTACCCGCCGAACAACCACGACGGACCGGTACCGGCCGAACAACCACGACGGACCGGTACCGGCCGAACAACCACGACGGACCGGTACGCGGCGAACAACCACGGCTACCCGAGCTCTGCGGCGTGCTTCTCCGAAGCCTGTGCCGCCGCCTTCTCGGCCCGCTTCGCCGAACGCTTCTGCCGTGGTTCCTGATCAGGCAGCCAGCCGAAGGCCAGCGTGCTGCCCACCGCGCCCATCAGCAGTCCCACGACGAACCCGCCGATGTTGGACGTGAGCCACGTGCCCAGTGAGAGCATGATCCCGAGGATGGAGTAGAACAGGCGCTGAGCGGGATTGAAGATGATCAGCAACCCGCACACGATCATCAGCGAGGGCAGGAGGTAGCCCGCCAGCCCCTGCATGCCGATCTTCAGGATGACCGGGAGCGGCGCCTTCATGGTCAAGAGGATCTCGGCGCCGCCCAACGCCAGCAGCAGACCACCGGCGAACGGCCGGTGACCTCTCCATTCCCGGAAGCCGCTCACTAGTCGCAGCCCTCGCTCTCGAACCTCATGTGCAGGTCGGGGAGCTTGAAGACGGCCGCCGTGGCGGCGTAGTTGTGCTGGTACAGATCGGTGATCGTCACCGAGTCGGCCTGCTGGCCGTAGACACCGGGCTGACCCTTCTGGTCCACCTTGTCGAACGTGCTGGAGTCACGGCCGATCTCGATGTTGTTGAACGAGGCGTCGCCCGAGATGTCGTCGGAGTCGATCGCCAGGTTCTTCACGCTCACCGGCGTGCCCTTGTTGCCGGCCGTGAGGACCAGCTGGATGCCGCCGAGGTCCACGCTCTGGCAGAGGTTCGTCAGCTTGCCGTTCTTCACGACCGAGGTCACGACCAGCACCTGACCGCCGGTGTCACCCTCGTTCGGGCTGTTCTCGATCATGTGGTCCAGTGCGCCGAACTGGGCGAAGCCCTCACCGTCGAGCTTGTCGGCGGTGACCACGAACGGCATGCCGGAGATGGCGAACTGGACACCCAGAGCACCCTGCGCGGTCAGGATCATCAGACCGGCGGCGACCGCCGTGGCCGGCACCGCCATCACCGCGGCGCGCTTCAGACGGACCCGCCCGCGTCTTCCGGACGCTTCGGGACCCTCGGGTCTTTCGTTGGTGGACGCCGTGGCGTCCGAGGACGAGGCCATGTGTGCTCCCTGGACTTCCAAGTCATTGCAGTTGGGGCAACGGCACGTTGTCCTGGCGCGGACAGCGGTTGCGGCGCACGCCTCAGAGCACCTCCCGTGGTGCAAGGGCTTACTTGCTACGCCGCAGTAGCCATTCCGGAAGTTACCGGTGGTTACATTCAAGGGTCAAGGTGCTTGTGGCAAAAGGATGTTGGTTGTGCCGTCCCTGTGAAAGGTGAACATCTCTCACCTTTGGTTTTGTCTCCGGAAGCCGCTGATTCCGGCCAACCCGAAAGCGGTTCCCGGTCATCAACTTCCTTGCGATGCCTTGACGTTGACTCATTTTCAGGTCTACAACTCTCCCGGGTTTCCCCCACGGATCCGTGGCGCCGGATCCGACGCGCAGCGCCTGTCACCGTCCCGAACGCCCCGTCGCCGACAGGGCGTGGGTGACCCACCTGAACGCGCTGCGCGGCCCACGCAGCACCACCCTCGCCGCGGTGCCGGGCACGGTCGCCTTCCCCTCCACTGGGCCGTGATCCGGTTCCCGGCTGTCGCTGTCGATCCGTCACGTACGGAGAAGGCGTGCCACGGATCGGCAGCGACCGTACGGCGCCGTGCGGCATCGCCGCGTTCCCCCGCGCGAACGGTGACCACTCGCGCGCGATCACCACAGTCCCCGCACCGTCGAGGGCTGTCACCCGCACCTTCCGAGGGCCCAGTCGGCTCTCACTTCCCGAGAAGAGGCACCCCCATGCGTACGCGATCCCTCCTTGCCCTCGCCGCCGGCACCGCCGCCCTGATGGTGTCGGCCGTCAGCCCCGCCTCCGCCGCGGACAGCGTGCTCACCACCGGCGGCCCCGCCGGTGACGCGGTCGCGGTCGGCGACGTCCTCAGCGCCTCGCTGGCCTCCGGCACGGCCGCCACCTTCCGCTCCAGCGCGACGGGCACGAGCGGTGTCTCCTGTGCCGCGTCGACCTTCACCGCCACGGTCACCGACAACCCGGCGGCGCCCGGCACGGCCACCGAGACCGTGGACGCGCACACCTTCGGCAGCTGCACCAGCAACGTCTTCGGCGTGACCGGCGTCAACAGCGTCACGGTCAACAACCTGCCCTACACCACCGCCGTGACCTCGGACGGCGTCGTCACGGTCAGCCCGGCCGAGGGCTCGGTCCTCCAGACCACCGTCGTGCTGCGCACGCTGCTGGGCACGATCAACTGCGTCTACCAGGCGCCCAGCATCACCGGAACCTCCGACAACACCGACAACAGCATCAACTTCACCGCCCAGGCCTTCACCAAGACCTCGGGCTCCTCGCTGTGCTTCGCCAACGGCTACTTCACGGCGAAGTACGCGCCCGTCACGGACACCAACCAGGGCGGCGCGACGGTCTTCACCAACTGACCGCGCAAGCAGGTCGGTCACCGGTCCGGCGGCCGGTGACCGACCCGAGGCGCTGATCGGTCGCCCGATCGGCGCCTCGTTCGGCGGCCGGTCGGTTGCCCGATCAGCCGTCGACGCGGGAGCGGCGCCCTCGTCCGCGGAGGTGAAGAGCGGCGCCCACGGTGAGCACCAGGGCCGTTGCGCCGCCCGCCACCAGCAGCGGTACGGAGGTGCCGCTCTCGTCGGTCGTGGAGGCGACGGGGCTGCCGGCGTCGGCCGCCCGTGCATCACCCTCGGCGTCGTCGGGACCGGCGGGCGGTGCCTCGGTGGACGGCGTCGGTGCCGTCGTCGCGGACCCGGACTCCTCGTCCCCCGCCTTCCCGTCGGCCGGCTTCCCGGCCGCGGTCTCCTCGCCCCCGGTCGGCGTCCTCTCCGAACTCCCGCCGTCCGCACCGGAGTCGGCCTGTTTCGCCTTCGGGAACACCACGTCCGAGCACGAGTAGTAGGTGTCGACCGTGCTCGTGTTCTGCCAGATCGTGTAGAGCACATGGTGCCCGGTCCGGTCGGCCGGCAGTTCCGCCGAGAATCGGTACGAGCCGTTCCGTAGCGGCGGGTCGGTGATCGAGGCGAACGGCTTCTCGGGCAGGTCGGACCACTTCAGCGGCTTCGTGGGGTCGTACCCCGGCTTCGTCAGGAACAGTTTGAAGGTCCCCGTGTGCGGGATCGTCGACCGGTACGTCAGATCCAGCGTGGCGCCGGGGGAGAGGCGGGTCGAGGGCCAGTCGGCGCGGGCCAGGTCGAGCCCCTGGTAGGCCGCGAGCCCTCCGCTGCACAACCGCCCGTCGGGGACGACCTCCCGGTCCCGCCCGTTCACCCCGGCGATCCGCATGTTGTCCCACGCGGTGAAGGGCGCCCCGTTCGCGGCGACGGCGGCCTCGCACGCCGCCGTGCCCTGGCCGTCACCCTCCGGCGAGCACGCCGAGACCCGGCTCACCGGGTCCGTCGGCGCACCGTGCGCCCAGGCCGGTCCGACCGCGCCCACGGTGAGAAGCAGGGGAGCCACCACGGTGGCGGCGGCGGTCCCGACGACGGCGCGGCGCCCGGTGGCACCGGCGGTCCCGCGACGGGCGGTCCCGCGACGGGCAGTCGCGTGGTGGGCGGTCGCGTGCTGGGCGGACGAGCGGTGGGCGGACGAGCGGTACATCCGGTAGGTCCGATCCATGGAGGGCCGAGGGCCGAGGGCTGGGCTGACGGTCGGTGCACCGTGTCGTACGGGACCCATGGGTGCCGCGTTCAACGGTCCGAGCCTGTTCGACCGGTCGGATCCGGCCGTGCGCCGTGTGCCGGCAAAGCGTCGGCAAAACCGGCGAAGCGGCACATCGGGCCCCGACTGCCGGGCGGCATAGGGGAGTTCCCCGGGGGTCGAGGGTTTTCCCCGTATCCCCATGACCTGGGCTTTGCCTAATGTCATCGCACAGCCGAACCATAGGTAACCCCTGGTGGAACGGCTCGCGCTTGGCCGGTCTGTGCGCCAACCCTTTCTGGACCCCCCGCCGCTTCGATGAAGAAGCGTTTCACTGCCGCTCCTCCCCTGACATGAGCAGGCCACGAAAGGCGAAGCCCTTGCGTACTTCTTCTTCTCGTACCGCAGGACGGAAGCTCATATCCGTCGCCGCGGTCTCCGTCGCCCTGGTGGCGGGCATGACCTCCTCGGTCGCCGTCGCCCAGGCCCCGTCCGCGAAGTCCGACGCCGCCGTGGCCGGTGCCACCGAGGCCGCGCCCGGCACCGTCGCCGAGCGCCTGATCGTCGGCTACAAGTCCGGCGCCGCCGAGGCCACCTCGAACAAGGCCGCCGACGCCGACGCCGCCGCGAAGGGCAAGGAGGCCGGCGAGAGCCTCGACTTCCAGCGCCGGCTCGGCAGCGGCGCCGCCCTGGTCGACCTGGGCGACGACCTCAGCAAGACGGACGTCGCCGACGTCATCTCCGAGTACCAGGCCGACCCGCAGGTCGCCTACGTCGTCCCGGACCGCCTGAACAAGGCGCTGGCCACCCCGAACGACACCGAGTACACCAAGCAGTGGGACCTCTACGAGTCCACGGCTGGCATGAACCTGCCAGGCGCCTGGGACAAGACCACCGGCACCGGCGTGACGGTCGCCGTCATCGACACCGGTTACGTCGCCCACTCGGACCTCGCCGCGAACATCGTCGGCGGCTACGACTTCATCGCCGACACCGCCGTCGCCAACGACGGCAACGGCCGTGACAGCAACCCGGCCGACCCGGGAGACTGGACCTCGGACCGCGAGTGCGCCGCCGACTGGGAGGCCCAGACGTCCTCCTGGCACGGCACGCACGTGGCCGGCACCATCGCCGCCGTCACCAACAACAGCAAGGGTGTCGCCGGTATCGCCTACGGCGCCAAGGTCTCCCCGCTGCGGGTCCTCGGCAAGTGCGGCGGCTACGACTCCGACATCATCGACGCCATCACCTGGGCGTCCGGCGGCACCGTCTCCGGCGTGCCCGCCAACACCAACGTCGCCAAGGTCATCAACATGAGCCTCGGCGGTGGCGGCGCCTGCACCACCGCGACCCAGACCGCGATCAACGCCGCCGTGAACCGCGGCACCACGGTCGTCGTCGCGGCGGGCAACAGCAACGCCAACGCGGCCAACTACTCGCCGGCCAGCTGCAGCAACGTGATCTCGGTGGCGGCCACCAACCGCGCCGGCGCCCGCTCGTACTACTCCAACTTCGGCTCGGTCGTCGACATCGCGGCCCCCGGCGGCGAGACCCGCACCGTCGAGAGCGGCGGCATCCTGTCGACGCTGAACTCGGGCACCTCGACCCCCGGCAGCGAGTCCTACGACTACTACCAGGGCACCAGCATGGCCGCCCCGCACATCGCGGGCCTCGCCGCGCTGCTGAAGTCGGCCAGCTCCGCGCTGACCCCGGCCCAGATCGAGTCCGCGATCAAGACCAACTCGCGTGCTCTGCCGGGCGCCTGCTCGGGCGGCTGCGGCGCGGGCCTGGCCGACGCGGCCAAGACGGTGCAGGCGGTGACCGGTGGCGGTTCCACGGGGGGCACCACCTTCACCAACACCACGGCCGTCTCCATCCCGGACAACGGCGCGGCGATCGAGTCCTCGATCTCCGTCACCGGCCGCACGGGCAACGCGCCCTCGGCGCTCCAGGTCGGCGTGGACATCACCCACACCTACCGCGGTGACCTGGTCCTGACCCTGGTGGCCCCGGACGGCTCGACCTACCCGCTCAAGGCCTCCAGCTCGGACTCCGCGGACAACCTGGTCACCACCTACTCGGTGAACGCCTCCAGCGAGGTCGCCAACGGCACCTGGAAGCTCCGCGTCCAGGACGTCGCCGCCGCGGACACCGGCCGGCTCAACAACTGGAAGCTGACCTTCTGAGTCCCGGGCCGTCAGGCCCGTGACCCCGGCCGAACGGCCGGACCGATGGACCGCCACCCCCCACTGCCGGCGGCCGAGCGATGCGAGCGGGCATCGGTCGGCCGCCGGCGCATGCACGCCGGGCGTTAGCGTATGCGCATGGCGACAGAGAAGTTCGAGGCATCGAAGGAGACTCCGGCCGGGGGACTCGGCGCGGCTCCGGTCATGGCGGTGTGCCCCCGCTGCGGCGCTTCGGAGCCGTCGGTGCGCACGGTTCCCGATGCCTGCGCCGCACCCGACTCCCCGGGCTCCGGCCTCTCCGACCGACTGGCGAAGGCCCCCGGCGTGGAGTCGAGGTTCGACAGCTCCCTGCACTTCCTGGAAGGCATGGCCCTGACCGTCGTCTGCGCGGGCCTCGCCCAGCACGGAGTCCAGGACGACAAGCCCCTCTTCACGATCGGCGGCGCCGTCCTCGCCGTCCTCCTCTTCGTCGGCACCCTCTGGGTGGTCCGCGGCGAAGCCCGCGAACGCGCCACCGTCGCCGCGGGCAGGCCACGCGCCGAGGAGCTCTGGAACCCCGCCCACCACTGCGCGTCCTGCGAGTCCGTCTTCTACCCCACCGGCAGCCCGTGGGCGGGCCCGCTGACGACGGACCAGTTCCGCAAGTACGTCTGGACCGAGGCCGGGTTCACCAAGCAACTCGACGAGAAGCTGAAGCAGGTGGAACTGCCGCCCCGCACACCCACCGGCCCCACCGCCCCCGGAGGAGCCCACGGCCATGCCTGACGCGCCCGCCCCCGCCACCGCGCCGGTCGTCCGCGCCGCCGACCCGGCCTCCTTCCCGCACAGCGTCCTCGCCGAACGGCACCCCGCCCTCATCCGCAAGGTCCAGGACGCCACCCCGTACGGCCCCGAACAGCGTCGCGCGCTGGACGAGTTGCTGCACAACACCCTCCACGGCACCGTCGCGCCACCGGCCGACGACGACTGGTGGGACAACTGGGACGCCCGCCGCTACGCCGGCCGCTCCTGGTTCTCCCTCCCCTTCCTCGCCGCCGAGAGCTGCTTCTACCGCCAACTCCTGTGCGCCGTCGGCTACTTCGACCCCGGCCCCTGGCAGGGAGTCGACCCGTTCCGCCCCTTCAAACTGGCCGAACTGGACACGCCCGAGGCCGCCGCCGAGCTCGACGCCCTCGGCCCCCTGTCCGAACGCCCCCTGCCCGAGCAGCTCGACGCCCTCCTGCACGGCTCCCTCTGGGGCAACCGCGCGGACCTCGGCTTCCGCCTCCAGAGCACCGAGGAGACGTCGGTCGACTCCCCGTTGGTCGCGGACGACAGCGAAGCGCTGCTCTCCCTGCTGACGCGAACGGCACCCGGCCCGGCCGCACGCGGCACCGGCTCCGTCGGCCGCACGCTCTGCCTGGTAGCCGACAACGCGGGCCGCGAACTGATTCCCGACCTCCTCCTCATCGACCACCTCCTCACCCACGGCCACTTCGACCGCGCCGTGCTGCACCTGAAGCCGTACCCGTACTTCGTCTCGGACGCGACCACCGCCGACACCCTGGACGCGGTACGCCACCTGGTCGCGGCGAAGACCGACGCGGGCCACCGCCTCCACACAGCCCTCTCCGAAGGCCGCCTGGCCCTGCGCACCCACCCCTTCTCCTGCGCCCCACTGCCCTACGCCGCCATGCCCGCCGACCTGCGAGCGGACTTCGCCTCCGCCGACCTGACCCTGATGAAGGGCGACCTCAACTACCGCCGCCTGGTGGGCGACCACCTCTGGCCCCCCACCACCCCCTTCACCGAGGTCACCGCCTACTTCCCCACCCCGGTGGCCGCCCTCCGCACCCTCAAGTCGGACGTCGTCACGGGCCTCACCCCCGAGACGGTGACCACCCTCACGGAGTCCGAGGGCCACCACTGGCGCACAAGCGGAACGAGGGCCCTGATCCAACTCAGAACCTGAGAGACGACCGACCCCTGGGGTGGGATGGGGTGGGAGCGGGGGCGCAGCCCCCGCTCCCACCCCAGGGGCGCGGGGAACTGCGCGCCCAGCCCCCACCGAACCCGCAGCTGGGGGTCAAAGGGGCGCAGCCCCTTGGTGGGGGCACCTCCCGCTCGAGCGAAGTCGAGAGTGGGGGAGGGACGGGT
>NZ_JARGEE010000331.1:0-10217 GCF_033794485.1 Streptomyces sp. MB09-02B | reverse complement strand
CTCCTTCACCCCGCCCCCCGGCGCCCGCGCCCACCGTTTGCGTACCGCTCGTGGAGAGTTCGCCGTGATCGAGGCGGGGACGGCGGTGAAGGGGAGTGTGTTGCTCGTGCCCGGGTTCACGGGGAGCAAGGAGGACTTCATCGCGCTGCACGAGCCGTTGGCGGCGGCCGGGTACCGCACGGTCGCCGTGGACGGGCGTGGGCAGTACGAGAGCCCGGGAGCCGAGGACGACGAAGCTCCCTACGCGCAGGCGGAGTTGGCCAAGGACCTGCTCGCCCAGGCGCAGGCCGTGAGCGACGGCGGCCTCCTGCATCTGGTCGGGCACTCACTCGGCGGCCAGATCTCGCGCGCCGCCGTGCTGATGAACGCCTCCCCCTTCGCCTCGCTCACCCTCATGGCCTCGGGCCCCGCCCAGATTTCGGCAGGCCAGCAGCAGCGCGTGAAGCTGTTGCGGGACGCCCTGGCCGTGATGGACATGGAGCAGGTGTGGGACGCCATCCAGGCGATGGAGGCCCCGGAGCCGGAGGAGGCCGACACGGGCGCCCTCGACGCGGGCCTGGACGACCGCGCCGACCTGCGCCGCCGCTGGCTCGCCACCAAACCCGCGCAGCTCATCGCCACGGGCCGCCAACTCTGCGCGGAACCCGACCGCGTCGCCGAACTCGCCGCCGTGGACCTGCCCAAGCACGTCCTCTCCGGTGAACGCGACGACACCTGGCCGATCCCGATCCTCGACGACATGGCCGTACGGCTGCATGCCCACCGCACCGTCGTCCGCGACGCCGAGCACTCCCCCAACACCGATCAGCCGAAGGCGACGGCCGACGCCCTCATCGGCTTCTGGGACCGGCTCGCCCGGTGAGCAACAGCCGGAACGGGGACCCGCCGAGCCCGGTTCGACCCGGGCCCTAGTACTGCGCCCGCAGGTGCTCCCAGAAGCCGTCCCTCAGCGCCCGTCGCAGGTCCGCCTGCCCCCGCAGCGAGTACTGCAGCAGGCCCTCCGCCTCGACGAGCAGGTCCTGGTCGACGGAGCCGGGCAGGTACGGGTGACCGTGGAGCAGCTCCTGCAGGGTCTCGCGGCCCCGGGAGGCGAGCCACTTCGCGGCGATCTGGGCGCCGACGAAGCGGACGTCCTCCCGGGTGGGGCGGGCCCCGGTGGGGGCGTCGTAGGTGGCGGCGGCCCGCCGTGACACGTACGGCTTGAAGAAGTCGAGGTCGAAGGTCCGCTGGCTGTCGACCTCCCAGAGCAGGGGCTCGGCCTGGTTGCGGCCCTCGGGGGCCTCGATGCCCCAGAGGTGGACCCTCGCCCCGTACCCCTGAGCGGCCTCGACCGCCGAGACCAGGTCCTCGTCGCCGCCGATGAGGGCCGCGTCGCTGATCGCGCGGTGCCGGGCCAGTGACTCCAGGTCGGTGCGGATCAGGGAGTCGACGCCCTTCTGCTGGTTGTTCGCGTTCAGGTTGCCGAGTCGGACCTTCACGTCCGGCAGTTCGGCGATCGACTGCTGTTCCGCCGTATGGATGCGGCGGCGCGCCCCGTCGTACCAGTAGACCCGCAGCAGCCGGCTGTCCGCGAAGATCGTGCGGGCCTTGTCGATCAGCGCGTCGATGAGCCCTTCCGCGTCGAGATCGAAGGACCGCCGGTCCTCCGTCCCCGCGACGAGCCGTCCCACGGCCGCGTACAGGTACCCGGCATCGACGAAGATCGCGTGTGTCGAGGGCGTCTTCGCCACCTCGGCGAGCATGCGGTGCAGCAGCTCGTTCGTACGGTCGATGCGGGCGCCGAGCGCCGTGAGGTCGTCGTTCATCACTGCCATTGTCCCGGCGGTCACGCTGCGAACACAACCGGTCCCAATCAGTCTTCCTGCTTCCAGGTAGACATACCACCACACCGCTTACCGGCTAGTAATTAGCTTCTCGAAAAATTTCCTTAGCGTAGGGAATGTTCGTCACGCGCATACCGTTGACTCCTGATGGAACACGGGCACCGACGACCCGTGAGCCACCACCAGTAGTTCTCCTCAGGAGGATGACCAGACGAAGGGAGAAGCCCTTGCGCTTCGAAATTCTGCGACTCGACGATGTCAGCGGCACGCCCGTGGACAGCACCGTCGTGGACGCCGCCTCCGTCAACCGGATCGTGCAGCAGGCCGCCGCCATCGGGCAGCGCCTCTGGATCCGCCCGGCCGACGTGACCGCCTCATAGGACGCGGATCCGTTCACACTTCGGAGCCCCGTACGGCACGACGCCGTACGGGGCTCTTTAGGTGGGGCTCCCCTCAGGAGGCCTGTACGACCTGGGTGACGCCGTTGATGATCTGCTGGACGGCGATCGCGGAGAGCATCATGCCCGCGAGCCGCGTCACCAGGACCACACCGCCGTCCTTGATGACCCGGATGATCAGCAGCGAGTACCGCATCGTCAGCCACAGCACGACGTGGATCGCCAGGATCGCGGCCCACACGGACATCTGACCGGCCACTCCGTCCGCCTTCTGCACCGCGAGGATCACCGACACGATCGCACCGGGTCCGGCCAGCAGCGGCATCCCCAGCGGGACGAGCGCGACGTTCACATCCTTCGTCTGCTTCGGCTCGTCCGTCTTGCCGGTCAGGAGATCGAGCGCGATCAGCAGGAGCAGCAATCCGCCCGCGATCATCAGCGCGGGCACGGACACATGCAGATAGTCCAGGATCTGATGCCCCAGCAGCCCGAAGACCGTGATCACTCCACCGGCCACACAGACGGCCTGGAGCGCCATCCGCTTCTGGGTACGGGCGGGCCGCCCGGCGGTGAGTCCGAGGAAGATCGGGGTGATCCCGGGAGGATCCATGATCACGAAGAGGGTGAGGAAGAGGGAGCCGAAGACGGCGAGATCGAACACAGGGGTGCCTTGTGGGAAGGAGGAGGACGAACGAGGGGGAGCCCTGACAGACGCCGGCGACCGAGCCGCTCATCTGTGGGCGAACGTTCCGCGGGGCGGAAGATGTGGGCAGCGGCACCATGCGTCCGGGGTGCCGCGCCGAGCGAGGGACCAGCTAGTTCCCGCCGGTCCCCGGGACGGGAAACGCTCCGGTGGCCCGCCGGGTGATCTCGCCGTACACCTCGGGGTCGGTCGTGTACTCGCCGAGCACACAGGTCTTCCGGCTGCCGTGGTAGTCCGACGAACCGGTGGCGAGAAGCCCCAGCTCCTTCGCCAGTCCACGCAGCCGTGCCCGGGTCGCCGGGTCGTGCTCCATGTGGTCGACCTCGATGCCGTCGAGTCCGGCGGCGGCCAGCTCGGCGATGGCGGACTCCGGTACGGTCCGCCCGCGCTTGACGGCGGCGGGGTGGGCGAAGACGGCGACACCACCTGCGGCCTTGATCAGGCGGATCGCCTCGAAGGGGTCCGTCTCGTGCTTCTCGACGTAGGCGCGGCCTCCGTCGGCGAGCCACTGCTCGGTGAAGGCGTCACTCACGGTCGGTACGACGCCGAGGTCGACGAGTGCGGTCGCCACGTGGGGCCGTCCCACGGAACCGCCGGCGGCGATCCGTGCGACCTGGTCCCAGGTCACCGGCACGCCCAGCTCGTTCAGCTTGGCGATCATCCCGCGGGCGCGCGGGACCCGGTCGTCCCGGACCAGCTCGCGCTCGGCGAGCAGGTCGGGCTCCTCGGGGTCGAACAGGTACGCCAGCATGTGCATGCTGACGCCGTCGAGTCGGCAGGACAGCTCGGCGCCGGTGACCAGGGTGAGCCCCTCCGGCAGCGCGGCGATCGCCTCGGCGTGCCCGCGCGTGGTGTCGTGGTCGGTCAGCGCGACGACGTCCAGACCGGCCGCCCCCGCCTTCCGTACCAGCTCGGCAGGGGTGTCCGTGCCGTCCGAGGCCGTGGAGTGGCAGTGCAGATCGATACGCACGACTCGGACTCCAGGCGCGGGGAAGGGAAGCGGACGCTCAAGGATAGCGTCCTTTTGGACTACCCCTGTCACACCCAAAACCGGGGAGTGCCCCCTACAGGGGCGAAGGCGGTAGCGAGGACGGAAGCGGCTGCAACGGGCGCCTCACGGGTCGGGACGTGTGGTCTCGCGGGCGGCCGGGTGCTCGATGGGGGGCCGGTCGCGCAGCTCCCCGCACCCCTGACTCATTCGCCCTACCCCTCTCCCGCAGACGCCCCTACGGCTCCAGGATGCGCGGGGAGAGGGCTCCGCACGGCAGGAGTTCCACCTCCGCTCCCGCGTCCCGCAGGTCCGTCAGCACGAGTTCGTCGTACATCAGCAGTCCCGTCTGTTCGGGCCACACGATCGCCCACAGCCACAGTCCGAGCGCCTCGCCCGCGAAGACCGCGCGGTCGTCCGGCGTGCCGGTGACATGCCACAGCGGTGTCGGCCGGCCGGCCGCCAGCACTTTGGCCTGGGGTGGCTTCTCGACGCTCAGGTACGGGCCGGGGTCGGGACCGTCGATGCCCGCGTACCGCGCGCCGAGTCCGACACCGAGCTCCTCCGCGATGAGGACCAGCTCCCCGACACCGCCGAGCGGGCCGGGACCGGAGCAGGCCACGGCGGTGGCCCGTCCGCCGCTGCGGTCGTCCCCGGCGAAGGCCGCACCCGTGAAGAGCCAGCCCACGGGTAGCGGCCAGGGCATCCAGACCGGCACCTTGGCGCGGTGCACCACGACGCTGAGGGCCTCGACGCTGGGCGGGATCACGGGCTGCAGCGGGTGCACCGTCCCGTGCGCGGTGCACTGCCAGGAGTCGGCAAAGAGGCCGGGAGCCCTGACCCGGCCACCACACTTCGGGCAACTGGGTTCGCCCCTCATAGGGCCCAACGGTCCTCCCCGTGCTTCCTCGCGTCAAGGACGATCACCCGTCCGGCGTGTGCGCGTCACATTCCGCGCACGTTCCGCGCACGAACGCCGGTCCACGGCCGCCTGCCGGCCCGTCGGGCCGACCAACGGAATCAACTACCCACACCGCCAAGGGAAGCGGCGGTTTTCGGCCACCTGCCGAACGGCCTCCGGTCACGCATGGCGTGCCGTCCATCACACCGGGAAGTCGTGTAGGGCGGTCCGTCAGTTCAGGGAGACCGACCTGCGGACGGGGTCGCGGAGGTCGGTCCCCTGGGTGAGCCAGCGCTCCTGGAGGGCCTGGGCACCGTGCACCCGCTTCCAGGCCGCCTCGTTGGCGGTCATCGGCAGGAGGGGCAGGAACCGTACGGGGTCGGCGGGGGCGTCGAGTTCGAGGTCCTCGACCAGGCCGCCGGACTCGGCGACGAGGACGGAGGTGAAGGGGGCGCCGGGCCAGAGCGGACCGCCCACGTCGAGGGACGCGCCGGGTGCCACGACCACGCCCTCCACCTGCGGAGACGCGGCGAGTACGGCGAGCGGGCGCAGCACCTTGTCGGTGTCGGCGACGCCGCGCCGCACGGACAGGACGAGTTCGGCGCGGGGGCCCTTGACGGGGTCGGCGAGGACCGCGGTCGGGTCGGCCATCGGCTGGGCGGACATGCCGAGCGTGGCGTAGCGGACGACGTCGCCGTCGGAGAAACGGAGTACCTCTATGCGGTCCGTGCCGAGGAAGGTGACCGCGGCGCGCGCGTCCGGTTCGCCCAGCGCGGTGCGCAAACGGGCCTCCACCAACGGAAGAACATCAGCCATGGGGCGAGCATAGAACTCGTCAGGAACCGGCAAACGGGCACCTTGACACTTCAGTCGACTGTTAGTCTTGGCCGCCGGTCGGGACAGCACGCGGGCAGCACGCAGAAGCCTCGCTCTCAAGGCTTCTCACGCCTTCGCGTCCCGTATCGAGAAGACTGACTCCCCTACGGGGAACCCCGGATGGGGTATGGAACGTCCCTTACGAGGGACCGGCCGGAGGAGGTGGGGCTGCGATGGACCGAAGTCGACCTGGCAGTACCACCCGCTCTTCCGCTGTTCGAGTTCCGTAGCTCCGGCCGTAGCCGTAGTTCTCGCTCCGCTGGCTACCGCCTCACTCGCGTCGTGCCGCTCGCCGTTCGTCGCGCATCGGAAGAGCACTTCTTTCCCGTCTTGATCTGAATCAAGCGAAGCTGTCACCGCGACGGTGCGGTGCTCCCCGCTTTGTGGACGTGCCAAACATCCGCAGTTAAAACGTCCCCATTCCGGGTAGTTCCACCCGTCGTCGACGGCCTTTCGTTGCGAAGGAGCCAGCTCATGTCGATGATCCACAACCTGCGTGCCGCGGTCCGCCCGTCCCGTCCCTCGCGGCTGTCGCTGCGCAAGGACGGCGGGGTGTACGACGCCACGCGTCCGGCGGAGGCGGCCACGGCCGTCGTGGACTGCGCCGTGTACCGCGACGGCGCGCGCGTCTCGTTCGAGCGCAACCTGACCCCGCACGAGGCGATCCGGCAGGTGCGCCGTGACGGCGGCTTCGTCTGGATCGGCCTGCACGAGCCGTCGGAGGCAGAATTCTCCGGTATCGCGGCCGAGTTCGGGCTGCACCCGCTGGCGGTGGAGGACGCGGTGCACGCGCACCAGCGGCCGAAGCTGGAGCGGTACGACGACACCCTCTTCACCGTCTTCAAGACCATCCACTACGTCGAGCACGACGAACTCACCGCCACCAGCGAGGTCGTGGAGTCCGGCGAGGTCATGTGCTTCACCGGGCGGGACTTCTTCATCACCGTCCGGCACGGCGGGCAGGGCTCGCTCCGGGCGCTGCGTCACCGGCTGCAGGACGACCCGGAGTTGCTGGCGAAGGGCCCGTCGGCCGTGCTGCACGCCATCGCCGACCACGTCGTCGACGGGTACGTGGCGGTCGCGGACGCCGTGCAGGACGACATCGACGAGGTGGAGACGGAGGTGTTCTCCCCCGGGCGCAAGGGCACGCCCCGGGGTACCGACGCCGGCCGGATCTACCAACTCAAGCGCGAGGTCATGGAGTTCAAGCGCGCGGTGCTGCCGCTGGTGCGGCCCATGCAGCTGCTGAGCGAGCGGCCGATGCGGCTGATCGACCCCGACATCCAGAAGTACTTCCGTGACGTGGCCGACCACCTCGCCCGGGTCCAGGAGCAGGTCGTCGGCTTCGACGAGCTCCTCAACTCGATCCTCCAGGCGAACCTGGCGCAGGCCTCCGTCGCGCAGAACGAGGACATGCGCAAGATCACGTCCTGGGCGGCCATCATCGCCGTACCGACGATGGTGTGCGGCGTGTACGGCATGAACTTCGACTACATGCCGGAGACGCACTGGAAGTACGGCTACCCGGTGGTCCTCGGGGTCACCGTCGCGCTCTGCCTCGGCATCCACCGGACGCTGAAGCGCAACGGGTGGCTTTAGGCCGGCAGGGCGGGCCGGGGGCGCGGTTAGGCTGCCCCCATGACCGCCGACTCGCCGGGCGCGGACGCGCTGACCGCCGACGCTCTCTTCGATCAAGCCCTCGTCGAAGAGGCCACCAAGAAGTCCGGGCTGATCTGGGTCCGGGGTGTTGGGGTGTCTCGGGCCTTGTGGCACGTCTGGCACGAGGGTGCGGCGTGCGTGGTGGGTGACGGGCCCGGTGAGCAGCCGTTGCCGGAGCTGGCCGACGGGGGCTCGGCGGTGGTGACCGTCCGTAGCAAGGACAAGGGCGGGCGACTGGTCAGCTGGGCGGCGGACGTCGTCGAACTGGCTCCCGAATCCCCCGAGTGGGAGTCCGCCGTGGCCGAACTCAAGGGCAAGCGCCTCAACGCCCCCGACGGTGAGGCCATGCCGGCCCGTTGGGCCCGCGAGTGCCGGGTGCTCCGCCTGCGGCCGACGGGGGCGACCCTGCCCCTGCCCGACGGCGATCTGGCGGAGCCCCCGGTCGCCACGTCGGCGACCACGCGGCAGCCGATTCCGGCGGCGGTGCCACGCCTGCTCTTCGGCCGCCGCAACCGCAAGGGCTGAGCACCGGGCCGGCCCCTGCCCGGAGCCCCTCGTGTCGCGGCTCGGGCCCGTCAGGAGGTCGGCAGTTGCTTGCCGTAGTCCACCACCGACTTCTCGTCCGGCTCCTCCAGGGCGAAGTCCTTGCCCCAGTCGGTGAGGAGGATGGTGCCGGCGTCGCCGGCGCGGACGAGGCGGAGGGGGTAAGGGGTGCCTTCGAGGGAGACGTCGAGCGTGCCGCCGGAGCCCTTGTCGCCGGTGATGCGGACGGTGCGGGTGCCGGACTGCTCGTGGTGGCCCTCGGTGGACAGCGTGCCGTGCAGGGTGAGCAGGCTGTTGAGGAGGACGTCCTTGTCGGTGAAGCCGCTGAACCGCTTGTAGGCGGGGTCGCCGGTCGGCACCTTCACGTACATGCCGTCCAGCTTGTCCGCGGCGGCCGTCTCCGAGTCCTCGTCCTGCTCGCCGCCCTTTTCGGAGTCCTCGTGGTCCCAGAAGTCCGCGTCGGCCTTGAGGAAGAGGTGCTCCCCCACTTTCAGCAGCCGGAACGTGGAGCCCTCCGACGTCACCGAACCCGTGCCGCCGTCCTCCTTCAGGCGCATGTCCAGCTTGTAGGTCCTGCCGTTGCTCACCACGGCCCCGGACAGCCGGACCGTGTCCGCCGCCGTGGCCGCCGCCCTGGTCTTGCTCTGGATCTTCGCCGGGTCCAGCCTGCCGACCCCGTTGGTGCCCTCGTTGGGATCCTCGCTGCACCCCGTGAGCCCCAGCCCCCCGACCACCAGGGTGCAGACGGCGCTCACCAGTGCGGCCCTTCGGGTACGGGGAATCACAGTCACAGGCGATGCACCTCTTCGTGGGGAGTCCAGGCCTACCGCAGAGTACCGGGGCTCCCGACCCACCACGGAGCCAGTCCGTCCGCACCGCTCACCAGGGCATATCCGATCGGGACGGGCTAGCCTGAAGCCGTCCTCGGCGGACATTCCCCTCACGACGGGAAGGAAAGGGGCGGCTCATGGCGGCGGTGGCGCCCCGGATCTTCGTCTCCCACCTCTCCGGCGTCGCCGTCTTCGACCCGAACGGCGATCAGGTGGGCCGCGTCCGGGATCTGGTGGCCATCCTGAGGGTGGGCCGCAAGCCCCCGCGCCTGCTCGGCCTGGTCGTCGAACTGTCCACCCGGCGCCGGAGCTTCCTGCCCATGACCCGGGTCACCGGCATCGAGTCGGGCCAGGTCATCACCACCGGTGTCCTGAACGTGCGCCGCTTCGAGCAGCGTCCCACCGAGCGCCTCGTCATCGGGGAACTGCTGGACCGGCGGGTGACCCTCGTCGAGACCGGCGAGGAAGTGACGGTCCTCGACATCTCGGTGCAGCAGCTGCCGGCCCGCCGGGACTGGGAGATCGACCGGGTCTTCGTCCGCAAGGGCAAGGGCGGGGCGTTCCGCCGGCACAAGGGCGAGACCGTGACCGTGGAGTGGTCGGCGGTCACCGGCTTCTCGCTGGAGGAGCACGGGCAGGGCGCCGAGAACCTCCTCGCGACCTTCGAACAGCTCCGCCCGGCCGACCTGGCCAATGTGCTGCACCACCTCTCCCCCAAGCGCCGGGCCGAGGTCGCCGCCGCCCTCGACGACGACCGGCTCGCCGACGTCCTGGAGGAACTGCCCGAGGACGACCAGATCGAGATCCTCGGCAAGCTCAAGGAGGAGCGGGCGGCCGACGTCCTGGAGGCCATGGACCCGGACGACGCCGCCGACCTGCTCGCAGAACTGCCCGAGGAGGAACAGGAACGGCTGCTTACCCTGATGCAGCCGGACGACGCGGCGGACGTACGACGGCTCATGGCGTACGAGGAGAAGACCGCCGGCGGTCTGATGACCACCGAACCGATCGTGCTGCGCCCCGACGCGACCGTCGCCGACGCGCTCGCGAGGGTGCGCAACGCCGACCTGTCCCCCGCACTCGCCGCCCAGGTGTACGTCTGCCGGCCGCCGGACGAGACCCCGACCGGCAAGTACCTCGGCACGGTCCACTTCCAGCGGCTGCTGCGGGACCCGCCGTACACCCTGGTCAGCTCGCTCCTCGACGACGATCTCCAGCCACTGGACCCGGAGGCCGCGCTGCGCGCCGTCGCCGGGTTCTTCGCCACGTACGACATGGTCGCGGCGCCCGTGGTCGACGAGAGCGGCTCGCTGCTGGGGGCGGTGACCGTCGACGACGTGCTGGACCACATGCTTCCCGAGGACTGGCGGGAGACGGAGTTCCACCTGTACGAGGACGAGGGCGACGGCGTCGCGGACGGGCAGGAGGCGGACGATGGCTCCTGACCGGGAGGGGCGTGAGGCCCGTGAGGGGCGGGAGCGGCGGGGAGAGCGAGG